>JAYONI010000017.1:0-10157 GCA_038121265.1 Candidatus Pelagibacteraceae bacterium
AACTACTAGCAACAAATTCAAGAATTGACCTGGAAACGACAAAAATTTTATCATCCGTTAAATGATAAAATTTGTTTTTTTTCTTTTTCTAGATGTCGTTGCATTTAGTGGTATTCTCATTTCAACATTACCTTTTCTTATCAATAACTATGGTGGTGATATTTTTATCATCACTTTAGCATTTGGATCTTTTTCCTTTTTTCAATTTTTTGTTTCTCCTTTTTGGGGAGGATTATCAGATAAATTAGGTAGAAAACCTTTATTACTAATGAATTGCTTGGCTGAATTTGTAGCTAACTTGATTTTGGCAATCAGCGGTAGTTTATTAGTAATTTTCCTAGCAAGAGTAATAGCAGGTCTATTTAAAACAAATGTATCTGTGGGAACTGCTTATATTGCTGACATAACAGACAAAAATAATAGAGCCAAAGGCATGGGTATGTTTGGTGTTGCATTTGGACTTGGTTTTACCATCGGTCCCTTAATAGGAGGTTTGATTGCTGGATCTAATTTTACCTATCAATCTTTGAGTAATGTTGCGTGGTTTGCCTGCGCTATTAATTTAATTAATTTTTTCTATGTATTATTTTTTCTAGAGGAAAGTTTAAAAGATAAAAAAGAATATCATATCAAATACTCTTTTGAAAAATTTGGTTCACAATTAAAAACTGTTGCCAATCAATCTTTATATCCATTTTTTATTTTAATATTTTGTATTCATTTTACTTTTTCAGGTATGGAAGGAACTATAGCGATATGGGGCAAAGATACGTTCAATTGGGGCCCAAAGGAAATAGGATTTGTTATGCTTCTTGCTGGATTAACACAAATTGCAGTTCAAGGAGGATTGTTAAGAATTTTACTAAAGTATTTTAATGAAAAACAACTAATCAGAAGTGGTTATATTTGTTTAATTATTGGTTTTTTTATAATCCCTTTTTCAAGTTTATATTCTTTACCGCTTGCAGTTGTGCTTTTGTGTTATGGAATTGGAGTATCGAATCCATGTCTCAATAGTCAAATTTCAAAAAATGCTCCTCCTGAATTAAAAGGACTTGCTTTAGGTTCTGCCTACTCATCACAGGCAGCTGCTCGATTCCTAGGTCAACCAATTGCAGGTTTACTATTTTTGCATTTTGGTAAAAACTCTCATTTTCATTTTGATGTGATTTTATTAAGTATTTTGGCATTATTTTATTTTGTATTTAATCAAAACAAAGAAAAAACATTATAAAGATATATCGTTATAGTTTCTTGTTTATTTCATCTTATTTGCTATAAAAGCCCTCTTATTATTATGAAAAAAAACATACACCCAGATTTACATCCAATTAAAGTTCAAATGACAGATGGCTCTGAATTTGAGACTATGTCAACTTGGGGTAAGAGTGGTGATACAATGAAATTGGACATCGATCCAAAATCACATCCAGCATGGACTGGGGTAACGCAAAAACTTCAAGATAAAGGTCGAGTTAGTAAATTTAATAAACGTTTTGCGAATTTAAAAAAGGCTTAAATTTTTATGAATCAACCATTGATGCCAAAAGCTACAGCTGTTTGGTTAATAGACAATACTACTTTAACTTTCAAACAAATTGCTGATTTTTGCGGACTACACGAGCTTGAAGTAAAAGGAATTGCAGATGGAGATGTTGCTGTAGGTATCAAAGCATACAATCCAATTTTATCTAATCAATTAACAAGAGAGGAAATAGAACTTTGCTCTCAAGATCCATCAAGACCTTTGCAAATTAAGCAAAAAAATATGGATATTGAAGTTAAAAAAATGGTTGGAACTAAATATACTCCAATAGCTAAAAGAGAAGATAGACCAAATGCTATCGCCTGGCTGACAAAAAATTATCCGCAATTAGCTGATAGTCAAATTTGTAAGCTTGTTGGAACTACTAAGAATACTGTTGCAGCTATACGAACAAGAAAACATTGGAATATGTCTAATATTTCACCGAAAGATCCTGTTGCAGCAAATTTATGTACACAGACTGATCTTATGAAAGCTGTAGAACGTGCTAAAAGAAAATTAGAAAGAATTGAAAAAGAAAAGAAAAAAGAAAAAGCAAAGCTAGCAGATCCTGCTGAATAATAATAAAATTGCTTGTGGTTAAAAAAAATAAAATAATAAATAAAATTGCTATTGTAATGGGTAGTAAATCAGACTGGCCGACCATGAAATATTGTGCGGACACTCTAAAAAAACTTAAAGTAAAGTTTGATGCCAAAATAGTTTCAGCACACCGCACACCAGACCGAATGTATGATTTTGCGAAAAATGCAGAAAAAAACTATTGTGTAATCATTGCTGGAGCTGGTGGATCAGCACATTTGCCGGGCATGATTGCATCTATGACCAATCTTCCAGTGATAGGGGTTCCTATAGAAAGCAAAAAATTAAAAGGCTTAGATAGTTTATTATCCATTGTTCAGATGCCAAAAGGTATTCCAGTTGGAACAGTTGCTATTGGCGAAGATGGAGCAATGAATGCTGCAATCTTATCCGCTTCTATTGTTGCTATCACTGATAATAAAGTTCGAACAAATCTCGCACTGTGGAAAAAAAGACAAACAAGTTCTGTAAAAAAAAAACCTAATTAATGAGTAAACAAAAACCTATACTAGGAATTATAGGTGGCGGACAATTAGGAAGTATGCTTTCCCAGGCTGCAAAAAAAATTGGAATTCAAACAGTTATACTTTCTGATGACAAGTTTGCTCCAGCAGCAAATTACACCGATCATTTTATCTACACAAAGTATGACAATGAAGAAAATATCAAAGCATTCATTAATAAAGTAGATATTGTAACATTTGAATTTGAAAATATTCCCTACTCAATTTTAAGTACTATTAATAAAAGCAAACCTGTCTTGCCCTTACCTGAAATCAATCAAGTTGTGCAAGATAGGCAAAAAGAAAAGTCTTTTGTTAATAGCTTAGGAATTAAGACAACTGACTGGTGTTTGGTAAGATCTAAACAGGATATAATCAATAATACAAATCTTCTTCCTGGCATTCTAAAAACTTGCACCCTTGGTTACGACGGCAAAGGTCAATATGTCATTAATACAATTGATGATATTCAGGATCATTTATTTACTTCCAATAATTATATTTTAGAAAAATTAGTACCTTTAAAAAAAGAAATTTCTGTAGTCATCACAAGATATCTAAATGGTGAGTGCTCTATTTACGAACCCATAGAAAACAAACATGAAAATCAAATATTAAAACATTCTAAAATTCCAGCAGACATCGACACCAATATTTTTATGCAAGCGCAAGAAAATGCAAAATTACTTTCTGAGAAATTAAACTATATTGGTACAATGTGTGTTGAATATTTTATTACAAATAAAAATGAATTATTAGTAAATGAAATTGCACCGCGGGTACACAATTCTGGACATTTAACAATTGATGCTTTTAATGTAAGCCAATTTGAAAATCACATCAGGGCTGTATGTAATTTAGAAAGAATAAATCTTAGCAAATCTTCTAATGCTGAAATGATTAATATAATTGGAAAAGAAATTAACGATTATCGAGGAAAAACTTTTAAATCGGATGAATTTTTCTATGATTATTTAAAAAAAGATATCAAAGAAAAACGAAAAATGGGTCACTTTACTAGACTTCTAAAAGACTAAAAACCTCTTCCTTCTTTTTTATTATTTGTAGGATTAAATTTTTTAAATATTGATAATATATCAGGTGATAAAATTTTAGACTTGAGCTCATTAAATTTTTTTACTTTATTTAATTCATTATTAATATCTTCTTCAATCATTGCAGCAGTATAATTTTGTGAGGTAATAAGTTTAATAAATATTTTGGAATAAACTGTACACAAAATAACTCGTTTTGAATAATAGTTAATATCCGTAGATGTATCTCCTGCTACATTCCACATATTGCTACTTATGCTAAAAAAATAATCTAACATAGTGGGAAAATTTTTTTCTAAAGACAAAAACATAAAAACTTTCTTTAAAAAATCTTTATGTTTTAAATCTTTATGAAGTTGGTAACTTAATAAAGAATGGATTTTTAATGTTATTCGATTAATTTTCTTAACTTTTGCACTTTGTTTTTGAATGCCAGCTTTGTTCTTTTCTAAGTAATATTCAATAATCATATTTGATATTTCCTTGTCATCGAAGTAACGAAATTGTTTATCTTTTGAGATAAAATGAAAATCTTTAATTCGTGAAAAATTTAACTGGTCCACATTAGATAGTAAATTATGTAGCAATTTATCTTTATTCATCTTTGTCATTACCAAACCTCTCTAAACGTAGAAAAAAATATTTTAAAATAAGCCAAAAAATTGGATAGGACAAAAAAGAACCAATAAAATTATAAGCAAAAGCCTGCATATCTGTTTTAATGTTTGTGAAATAAAACATTGCCAACTCAAGTATATAAACTACTAAAATTGCAAGACCAAAAGCTAACCATTCCGATATAAAAATACTTCTGACTTGAATAGTGTTTTGGTAAATTGCTATTTTATAAAGTATTAAAAATGCAATGGAGGATATGCCTAAAAAATTACCTACAAGACTATCTACGATAACCCCAAAAATAAATAATGGTAAAGCTCTAAAATATTTAAATCTATTAAAAGAAAAAAAATAAATAACAATATATTCAAGGTTTAAATACTTATAAATTTGCTGATTACCAAAAGCCTCTATTGAAACAGGTGGGGCAAGTATAATTAACAAAATAATTAAAATACTTAATACATCATTATAATTTTTTTTTACTTTTGCCATGTGATTTAATTTTCAATTAATACCGAAACGTAATCTAAGTTATTGAGACTATAATTAAATTCAATTAAATAACTATTATTTGTTTGTTTATTTAATTTTCCTACATAGATACCTTTGGGCATAACACCTTCAATCTCTGAGGTGTATATCTTATCTTGATCTTGAAACTCATATACTTTTGGCAAAAACTCAAATTTTACTCCGCCTGGTACATTCGAATCTCCTGTCATGATCGCAGTAAATAATTTTTCTCCTATTAATACTGGTATTCTGCTATTTAAATCTTTTAATAAAATAACTCTTGAGCTTTTAAGATTTACCTCTGAAATTTGTCCAATTAAATTATTATTTTTAATGACCGGATAACCTATTTTTACATTATCTAACGAACCTTTATCGATCAATAAGCTATTGGATAAAATGCTTTTACGATTAAATAAAACTTTAGCCAAAAGTGAGGGTCTTGAGTAATTTTTTTCTTGTTCTTCTATACTAGAAAATTTTTGTAAATCTTTCTTTAAGAATTCATTTTCTAATTGTAATTGAGATATAATATTTTTTAATTTTTCATCTGCCTCAAAATTTTTTTTCAACAATCTAATTTCATTAAAAGTTTGAGGAAGACTGGCTATTATTTTAAATGGTCTTACAATCCAATAACTGACATATCCTGCTCCATCATTAATTACTGACTTTGTTTTTTTTACGTAAGATATGTTGGAATAATCTAAATAAGTTAAAACAAGGCAAACAAAACAAAGAAATAAAAATCTAATATTTTTATCTGACGCAGGTCTTTCTGCCTTCATTAAACTTTAGTATTCTGTAAGCATCGCATTAAAGATACCTTCTTGCTCTAATGCTTTTCCCGTGCCCAAAGCAACACACGATAGAGGGTCTTCGGCAATAGAAACTGGCAAACCTGTTTCTCTTGCAATTAATTTATCTAAGTTTTTTAAATAAGCGCCTCCTCCTGCTAACACCATTCCCATATCTACTAAATCTGCAGCAAGTTCAGGTGGTGTATTTTCTAAAGCTTCTCTCACGGCAGTAATTATTTGTGCAATCACTGGCGCTAAAGCTTCAGCCGTATCTTTTTCTGTTAACTTCACTTCTTTTGGAACACCTGTTCTTACATCTCTACCTTTCATGATGTAAGTATTTTGTGTATTTGAAGGTATCGCTGAACCAATTTCTTTTTTAATTTTTTCAGCCGTACTTTCTCCAATTAACAAATTAAATTTCTTACGCATAAATGCAATAATTGCTTGATCAAGTGCATCTCCTGCAAGACGTAAAGATTTAGAATAAACAATTCCTCCTAAAGATAAAACTGCAATTTCAGTAGTACCTCCGCCAATATCTACAATCATTGATCCTGTTGGTTCTGAAATAGGCAATCCTGCTCCGATCGCTGCAGCAACTGGCTCTTCAATAAGTTGTACTTTTCGTGCACCTGCTGCATGAGCAGCTTCTTGAATAGCTCTTCTCTCTACTGGAGTAGATCCTGTAGGAACACAAATAATAATTCTTGGATTAGCAAAAGCGCTTCTTTTATGAACTTTTTTAATAAAGTGTTTAATCATTTCTTCTGTAACAACGAAATCTGCAATAACACCGTCTCGCAAAGGTCTAATCGCTTGAATGCTTCCAGGTGTTCTTCCTAACATCTGCTTTGCATCTTCACCAACGGCAAGCACTTGATTTTTTCCTTTGTCATTTATAATTGCAACGACGGAAGGTTCATTAAGAACAATTCCTTTTCCTTTAACATAAACAAGTGTATTGGCAGTACCTAAATCAATTGCCATATCCTGAGACCAAAGTGACATTACTTTATTAAACATTCTTATTCCTCTTTCATCGTTAAAGTTTTAAACAGCAGCAGAGAATTCATCTCTAGGAGCTGTTCGTTTTCGTTTTATAATTAATTTATTTAGAGCATTAATATAAGCTTTTGCAGACGCTACTAATGTGTCTGTATCTGCTGCTTGTCCAACAGAAATTTTTCCGTCCTCTTCTATTCTAACGCTTACCGTTGCTTGTGCATCTGTTCCTTCTGTAACAGCATGCACCTGATACAATTGTAAATTTACATTATGTGGAAATAACTCTTTAATACCCTTAAAAATAGAGTCTACTGGACCATCTCCAGACTGTTCTGTTTTTGAAATTTTTCCATATATATCAAGCTCTATTTCAGCTTTTTGACCTTTAGTTCCAGCGATTACATTTAAAGACACAAGTTGAATAACATTTTTATCTTTCATTAAATCATCATCAATCAAAGCAACAATATCTTCATCAAATACATGCTTTTTTTTATCAGCAAGATCTTTGAATTTTTTAAATGAGTCATCAATTTTCTTTTCATCGAAATTTGGATAGCCTAAAGCCTCCAATTTTTCTTTAAATGCGTGTCTTCCAGAATGTTTTCCCATAACTAAAGAAGATTTAACTACTCCAACACTTTCCGGAGTCATAATTTCATAAGTTTGTTTGTTTTTTAACATTCCATCTTGGTGAATTCCCGATTCATGTGCAAAAGCATTTTTTCCAACAATTGCTTTATTGTATTGAACAGGAAAACCTGTAACACTGGAAACTAATTTTGAACAAGCGCTAATTTTTTTCGTATTAATATTTGTCTCATATGGCATTAAATCATTTCTTGTTTTGATGGCCATAACAATTTCCTCTAGTGCAGCATTTCCAGCTCTCTCACCAATTCCATTAATAGTACATTCAACCTGTCTTGCTCCAGCAGAAATTCCAGCTAAAGCATTAGCAACCCCAAGCCCTAAATCATTATGTGTATGCGTTGACACAACCACTTTGTCTATGTTGGGAACTCGATTAAATAAATCTTTTATAATTCTTTCATAATCTGAGGGTGTTGCATATCCAACTGTGTCGGGGATATTAATAGTCGTTGCACCACATTTAATTGCATGCTCAACTGTTTTGCATAAGTAATCTGAATCTGTTCTTGTCGCATCTTCTGGTGACCATTCAACATCTTGGGTGAATTGTTTTGCATATTCAACACTAAATTTTATTAAATCTAAAACTTCTTCTCTTGTTTTTTGTAACTTAAATTTCATATGAAGATCACTAGTAGAAATAAAAGTATGAATTCTAAAATGTTTAGAGTGTTTTAAAGACTCATAACATCGATCTAGATCATTTTTTACCGCTCTTGCTAATCCACATGGAATTGTTTTAGTTAAAATTTTGCTAATTTCTGAAACCGCTTCAAAATCACCTTGGGAAGCAGCAGGAAAACCGGCTTCCAATACGTCGACACCCATATCTTCAAATGCTTTCGCAATTTGAATTTTTTCTTCTAAACTCATAGACGCACCAGGAGACTGCTCTCCATCTCTAAGAGTTGTGTCAAAAATTATAATTTGGTTTTTCTTCATGCTCTTAATCTAGTAAAGCTAACGTTAAAAATCTACTTTTAACGTATAAATTGTATTAGCTTTTACTACGATCTTAAAAAAAAGAAAGAAAAATAAGAGTTTTTTCTAATTTTTACTCTTATCGATAATCTTGTTTTTAGAAATCCAAGGCATCAAAGCTCTTAGTTTTTCTCCAACTTGTTCGATTGGATGATCAGCAAGATCTTTTCTCATTTGTAGAAAGTTTTTCTGACCTGCTTCATTTTCTTTCATCCAGTCTTTAGTAAATTTACCTGACTGAATATCTTTTAATACTTCTTTCATTCTTTCTTTTGTTTTGTCATCTACTATTTTTTTTCCTGATACATATTCGCCATATTCAGCTGTATTAGAAATAGAATAATTCATGTTTGCAATTCCACCTTCATAAATTAAATCAACGATAAGCTTTACTTCATGCAAACACTCAAAATATGCCATTTCAGGTGGATAACCTGCTTCGACTAAAGTCTCAAAACCTTTTTTAATTAATTCTACTAGTCCACCACACAAAACAACTTGCTCACCAAATAAATCTGTTTCGCATTCGTCTTTGAAAGTTGTTTCAATGATACCTGATTTTCCTCCACCGATAGCAGAAGCATAAGACAAAGCTAAGTCTCTTGCTTTTCCAGAGCTATCTTTGTGAACTGCCATCAAACAAGGTACTCCTCCACCTTTTTGAAATTCAGTACGCACTAAATGACCAGGTCCTTTAGGTGCAATCATAAAAACATCTAAATCATCTCTAGCTTTAATTAAGTCATAATGAATATTTAAACCATGAGCGAATGCCAAACTAGATCCCTGTTTCATTCTTTGCTCGATATGATTTTTATAAATTCCAGATTGTAATTCGTCAGGAGCTAAAATCATAACAACATCTGCCCACTCAGCAGCATCAGAAATATTCATCACTTTCAAACCAGCTTGTTCAGCTTTTTTTACGCTAGGCGAACCTTCTCGTAAGGCAACTACAACTTCATTCACTCCACTATCTTTTAAATTAAGTGCATGAGCATGACCCTGACTTCCAAAACCAATGATAGCAACTTTTTTTGATTTAATTAGATTTACATCGGCATCTTTTTCATAAAACATTTTCATAATATTTTTCCTTTATTGTCTTTCACTGTTTGTGGTCCTTTTTTCATAGCCAGCGGTCCTGTTCTGGTAATACTTGCCAAACCAAATGGTTTAACTTTCTTGATAAACTCATCAATTTCTCTTCGTGCATTGACTACCTGCACTATAAATGACTCTGCAGTTTTATCTAAAAACTCTCCTTTAAAGTCAATACAAATCTCCTCTGCTTTTTTTAGCAAATCTTGAGGTCCAACAAATTTAATCATCGCAAGTTCTTTAAATATAGAGGTATCGTCTATTTTATAATCAGACACTTTATGAACCGGCACTAACTTTAATAATTGAGCTTTAATCTGCTCAATGACTGGTCTTGTTCCATTGGTGGAAATAGTAATTCTAGATATATTTCTCTCTTCATCCACTTTGGCAACTGCTAATGTTTCAATATTATATCCACGACCAGAAAATAATCCTGCAACCCTTGCCAATACACCAGCTTCATTATCTACCCAGGCAACAATGATTACTCGTTCAATTTTTTCTTCGATGGGATCTAAACTGTAAGCAGACTTTGGCATTAGACTAATACCTTTCCTTCTTCTGAAATAGTTTCCTCGTCCTCAGGACCTAAAATCATTTCATTATGAGCTTTTCCAGATGGAATCATAGGAAAACAATTTTCTTCTTTCTCAACAACACAATCAAAAATGACTGGCTTATCGACATTAATCATCTCTTTAATTTTTTCATCTAACTCATCTGGTTTGTTAGCTCTAATTCCAACAGCTCCGTAGGCTTCAGCTAATTTAACAAAATCTGGCAATGCTTC
>JAYONI010000018.1:0-9692 GCA_038121265.1 Candidatus Pelagibacteraceae bacterium
ATGTCCAATTTATATATCGTTCAACTGTATTCCAACAACCCATATTTTGTGGCTCTTCCTGACACCAAATATATTGATCTGCATTTACAAATCTTTTTATATGTTTAGCTAATGTTTTTGCAGGGAAAGGATATAGCTGTTCAATTCTAACAAGCTGAACTCTATTATCTTTAATTTTTTGTCTTTCTTCTAATAAATCAAAATAAACCTTACCAGAGCATAGCACTACTCTTTTAATGTCTTTATCTGGTGCTAACTTAATAAGTTTGTATTCAGGAAACTCTGCATGATCTGGCAATACTCGATGAAACGAATTTTGTTTAGAAAAATCTTCAATCTCTGAAACACACTTTTTGTGCCTCAATAATGACTTTGGAGTAAATATGATTAATGGTTTTCTAAAAGTTCTATGAATTTGTCTTCTCAATGCATGAAAATAATTTGCTGGTGTTGTACAATTAACTACTTGCATATTTTCTTGAGCACATGCTTGTAAATATCTTTCAATTCTAGCAGATGAATGCTCTGGCCCTTGTCCTTCATAACCATGGGGAAGTAACATCACTAAACCACTAGCTCTAGTCCATTTTTTTTCTCCTGAACTAATAAATTGATCAAAAATAACTTGTGCCCCATTTGCAAAATCACCAAACTGGGCTTCCCAAGCCACTAATGTATCTGGTTCTACTAGAGAGTATCCATATTCAAATCCCAAAACACCCATTTCTGAGAGTAAACTATCTATAATTTCTAACTTAGCTTGTTTTTTGCTTATGTTCTTTAATGGAAAAAATTTTTCTCCTGTTTCTTGATCGGTCAAACCAGCATGCCTTTGACTAAAAGTTCCTCTAACTGAATCTTGACCCACTAATCTTACTGGATAACCTTCATCTAATAAAGTTCCAAAAGCCAAGCTTTCTGCAGTAGCCCAATCAAATCCTTTTCCTGTTTCAAACATTTGTTTTTTTGCTTCAAAAATTCTTCTAATTGTAGGATGTGCATTGAAACTATCTGGTATTTCACATAATTTTTTTCCAATTTTTTTTATTTCTTTTAGATCAACTCCAGTAATACCTCTTCTATCTGATCCAATTTCAGTCGTAAATTTAGACCATGTTCCTGTAAACCAGTCTTGTTCATTTGAAATATAATTTTTAGATAATTCAAATTCCTGATCTAATTTTTTTTTATAATCAGATTTTTGTTTTTCAATTTGTTCTCTAGAAAACAATCCTTCTTTTATTAATTGTTGAGAATATAAAGTTAAGGTTGTTGGATGATTTTTAATTTTTTTATACATTAAAGGCTGAGTAAACGATGGCTCGTCTCCTTCGTTATGACCAAATCTTCTGTAACAAAAAATATCAATTACAACATCACGACCAAATTTTTGTCTATACTCAGTTGCTATTTTAGCCACATAAACAACCGCTTCTGCATCATCACCATTCACGTGAAAAATTGGGGCCTGAACCATTTTTGCTACTTCAGATGGATAAGGTGAAGATCTTGCAAAAGTAGGGGTTGTTGTAAAACCAATTTGATTATTAACAATAATGTGAATAGTTCCTCCAATATTATGACCTGTAACACCAGACATAGCAAAGCACTCAGCCACAATTCCTTGACCAGCAAAAGCTGCATCACCATGCAACAAAATAGGTATTACTTTTTTTCTTTCTTTATCTTTGTGAAAAAATTGTTTTCCTCTTGTTTGTCCTAAAACCACTGGATTTACTGCTTCTAAGTGAGATGGGTTCGCAGTCAAACTTACATGGATTTTGTTACCATCAAATTCTCGGTCAGCTGAAGCCCCTAGATGATATTTAACATCTCCAGATACTCCGCCACTTGCGGGTCCAGGCTCTCCAGAAAATTCTTTAAACATTTTTTTTAAAGGTTTTTGAAGAACATTAGTTAAAATATTTAATCTTCCTCTATGTGGCATTCCAATTTTTACTTCTAAAGCTCCTAATGCACCACCACGCTTAATAATTTGCTCCATTGCAGGAATTAATGACTCACAACCATCTAAACCAAATCTTTTTGTTCCGACAAATTTAGTGTGTAAATATTTTTCAAAACCCTCTGATTCTAATAAACGATTCAAAATAGCTTTTTTACCTTCCTTGGTAAAAGAAATGTATCTATCTTCACCTTCAATTCGATGTTGTATCCAGCTTTTTTCATCTGGATCAGTCATGTGCATGTATTCCACTCCAACTTTTGAACAATAGGTTCGTAAAAGAATAGCTAAAATTTCATTTATAGTTGCATATTTCAGTCCTAACACATCATCTAAAAAAATTTTTCTTTCTCTGTCTTTGGTAGAAAAACCATAAGTTTCAGGATTAAGCTCTGGATGACTATCGATTTTTGTTAAACCAAGAGGATCTAAATCTGCAATCAGATGACCTCTAATTCGGTAAGCTCTAATCATCATGATCGCCCTAACCGAATCTTTTGTGGCAACTTCAGCGCTAACGCTATCAAGTTGTTTATCTTCAATAATTTTATTTTTTAACTCTAATACATTGATCTCAGGAAGAAGTTTTTCATAATGATCAAGGTCTCCATTTTGATTATTTTTTAAATTAGTTGGCTTCCAAGAAGCGCCTGAAACTTCTTTTTCTATAAGCTGTTTACTTTCTGATAGGCCAGTAAAAAATTCTCTCCAACTTTCTTGAATAGAATTTGGATCCTTCGCATATTTTTCATAAAGTTCTTCGATGTAAGCAGTGTTACTACCCTCTAGAAAAGAGGTTGTTTGAAATATTTTATTATTTGAAGAAGACATATTTACTTCGATAAATATATATCAACCTTGTAATTTAGTCTTTAATGTTTTTCCAATTTCTGCCGGTGAATCTGTTACCGTGATGCCGCAAGACTTCATTTTTTCAATTTTATCCATCGCACCACCTTTTCCTCCAGCTATAATCGCTCCGGCATGACCCATTCTTCGTCCTGGCGGTGCTGTTAGCCCAGCAATAAAGCCAATTACTGGTTTTGTCGTCTTGGAGTCTTTAATAAACTGTGCAGCTTCTTCTTCAGCAGTTCCACCTATCTCTCCAATCATAATAATTGATTGGGTTTCGTCATCCCTTAAAAATAAATCTAAACAATCTATAAAGTTAGTTCCATTGATAGGATCTCCGCCTATACCTATGCAAGTTGACTGACCCAGTCCAATTTCAGAAGTTTGTGCCACAGCTTCATAGGTTAATGTTCCTGATCTTGAAACAATTCCAACAGAGCCTTTTTTGTGAATATGACCTGGCATAATTCCAATCTTGCATTCGTTTGGAGTTATAATTCCTGGACAATTTGGTCCAATTAATCTTGATTTAGATCCTTTTAGTTTTTCTTTAACTTTAATCATATCTAAAATTGGAATTCCTTCTGTAATACAAACAATTAAAGGTATTTCACTTTCTATAGCCTCTATAATTGCAGCAGCAGCAAATTTTGCAGGAACATAAATCATTGTAGCATCCGCTTGTGTTTTATTAACTGCTTCTGCAACTGTATTAAAAACTGGTTTGCCTAGATGAGTTTGTCCTCCTTTTTTAGGAGTTACTCCACCTACTAAATTAGTTCCATATGCTATTGCCTGTTCTGAATGAAAAGTTCCATGAGCTCCCGTAAATCCCTGACAAATTACTTTTGTATTTTTATTTACTAGAACTGACATTATTTAATTGCCTCAACTATTTTTTTTGCAGCTTCTGCTAAATTATTGGCTGGAATAATTTTTAAACCAGAT
This sequence comes from Candidatus Pelagibacteraceae bacterium, assembly GCA_038121265.1. Lineage (GTDB taxonomy): Bacteria > Pseudomonadota > Alphaproteobacteria > Pelagibacterales > Pelagibacteraceae > IMCC9063. The sequence continues at coordinate 3,767 of JAYONI010000018.1, forward strand.
GTTTCTAATAATTTTTTTCCTTCTTCAAACTTTGTTCCTGCAAGTCTAACAACTAATGGTACAGATAAGTTAGTTGCTTTAGCTGCTTCAATTACACCTTCTGCGATTACATCACATCTCATAATTCCACCAAAAATATTAATCAATATTCCTTTTACATTTTTATCTGACAAAATTATTTTAAATGCTGCAGATACTTTTTCTTTAGAAGCTCCTCCTCCCACATCTAAAAAATTGGCAGGTTCGGAACCATACAATTTAATGATATCCATGGTAGCCATTGCAAGACCAGCGCCATTCACCATACACCCAATCGCTCCATCTAACTTGATATATGCAAGATCAAATTTACTTGCTTCAATTTCCATTGGATCTTCTTCATTCAAATCTCTTAATTCCACAACATCTGGATGTCTATAAAGAGCATTGTCATCAAAGTTCATTTTTGCATCTAAACAAAGAACCTCTTTATTTTTAGTTAAAATTAAAGGATTGATCTCAATAAGATTTGCATCTGTATTTATTAATGCATCATAAAGTGACTGAACTAATTTATGAGCTTGTTCTTTTGATTCATTTGGCAAATGATAAGGACTTAATACCTTTTCTATATCTTCTTTAGCTAGGCCATTAAGACTAACTCTAGTAGTTATAATTTTTTCTGGAGTTTTGCTAGCAACTTCCTCAATATCCATTCCACCTTCTGCACTTGAAATGAAGGCAATTTTAGAACTTGCTCTATCTACGAGGCAAGACAAGTAAAACTCCTTATCAATCTCAGAAGCCTCTTCAATATAAAGTCTTTTTACTTCTCTTCCTTGTGGTCCAGTTTGGTGGGTTACAAGTACTTTGCCAAGTAAAACCTTAGCTTCTTCTTTTAATTTTTCAATACTATCAACGACTTTAACTCCGCCTGCTTTTCCTCTTCCACCAGCATGAATTTGTGCTTTTAATACTATTTTGCTTGTTTTGATTTTTTTTACTTTCTCATCGATTTCATCCAAAGCAAAAATAGGTTCTCCAACTGGGACAGGAGCTCCAAATTTTTTTAGTAAATTTTTTGCTTGGTGCTCGTGAATGTTCATTTATGAAAGACTTGGATCAATTTTTTTTGCTGCTTCAAACAAATCTTTCACTGCAGCCAAAGAAATATCAAAATATTTTCTTTCATCTGCATCTAATTCCAATATTTCTACTTTTTCTATTCCATTCGATCCAATGATTACAGGAACTCCTAAATACAAATCTTTAACTCCATATTCACCATCTAGGTACGCAGCACATGGCAAAGTTTTCTTTTGATTATTTAAATAGGATTCTGCCATTTCTACTCCAGATGCTGCTGGAGCATAAAACGCTGATCCTTTTTCCAAATATTTTACTATTTCTGCACCACCGTTTCTTGTGCGATCAATAATTTCATTTAATCTATCTTGTGAAATTTTTCCTTCTTTAACAAAGTCCATTAAAGGTTTGTTGCTTACCTTAGTACGATTTGGCATTGGAACCATGGTATCTCCATGTCCACCTAAAACAAAAGTATCAATATCTTTAATTGGAACCTGCAGTTCCTGTGACAAGAAATGTTTAAATCTTGATGAATCTAAGACTCCAGCCATTCCTACTACTTTATTTTTTGGCAAACCTGAATATTTTTGCAAAGCCATCACAATCACATCTAAAGGATTTGTAATGCAAATGACAAATGCATTGGGAGAAGTATTTTTTATTCCTTCTGCAACTTGTTTTATAATTTTTAAATTAATTCCTAATAGATCGTCTCTAGTCATGCCTGGTTTTCTTGGCACACCAGCAGTAATAATTATTACATCAGAATTTTTTGTATCTTCATAATTGTTAGTTCCAATCAAATTTACATTAGCTCCATCAATCGCTAACGATTGTGAAATATCTAATGCTTTTCCTTTTGCAATTCCTTCAGCAACATCGAACAAAACAACATCTGCCAATTCTTTGGTTGCAATTAAATGTGCTAAGGTTCCACCTATTTGACCAGCTCCGATTAGTGATATTTTTTTTCTCATGAAGTGGACATAAATAAAGGATTATGAAAACTCATTCAATAAAAATTAACATTTATTTGCTATATATTTATTGGTATTTTTCTAGATTTTATTAACTTTGAGTAAGTTTTCCACAAATACCCATATCTATTTCGATATAGGAATTTTTATAATGTGATTTATTTTTTTTCCAATTTTCCTTGCCTGATTGAACATATTTTTCGAGCAAATTATTTCTTATTTTTTCTGCTTTTTTTTGCTCATCCTTAAGTTTAGAATTATGAAGCTCAACCGACAAATCATTTGCTTTAAATAAAATCTTATTTGATTTTTCAATAAAGTTTTTTGAATTAATTAAATCTTTGTCTTTTAAAATAAAAGATGCATAAGCATAGACGGCACTACATCTGTGCAGCATTTGTATTTGAACATCTAATTTATCAATGTCATTTTTGGATAAATATTCAGATAAAGGTTCTTGGGAGTATGCATTTGAAGAATTAAAATTTAGAAGAAAAAAAACTAGAAATAAAAAAAAAATAGAATTTCTCATTAAAATTATTTCATAGTTGGCATGATAAATTCTGGATCTGTTCTCAATCCCGAGGGCCAACGAGAAGTAATTGTTTTTAATTTTGTATAAAAACGTACACCTTCCATTCCATGCATATGTTGATCACCGAATAAAGATCTTTTCCAACCTCCAAAACTGTGAAATGCCATAGGAACAGGAATTGGAATATTAATACCAACCATTCCAACTTGAATTTTACTTGCAAATGTTCTCGCAGAATCTCCATCTCTGGTAAAAATACTTACTCCATTTCCATACTCGTGATTATTAATGAGCTTAACTGCGCTTTCAAAATCTTTTACTCTTACAACTGATAAAACAGGTCCAAAGATTTCTTCTTTGTAAATAGTCATATCTTCAGTGACATGATCAAACAAACAACCACCAATATAAAAACCGTTTTCATACCCCTGAAGTTTAATGTTTCTTCCATCTACAACTAATTTTGCTCCTTCTTTTTCACCAATATCTACATAGCCTCTAACTTTTTCTAAATGCTGCTTGGTAACTAGAGGTCCCATTTCAGAATTATTATCCATTCCAGGTCCAACTTTTAATTTTTCTACTTGGCTTTTTAATTTACTAACAAGTTGATCTCCAATATTACCGACGGCTACGGCTACAGATTGTGCCATACATCTTTCTCCTGCTGAACCATAAGCTGCACCCATTAAACCATTTACAGCTTGATCCAAATCAGAGTCAGGCATTACAACACAATGATTTTTTGCCCCTCCTAAAGCCTGAACTCTCTTTTCATGTTTTGCAGCATTTTCATAAATATATTTTGCAATTGGAGTCGAGCCAACAAAACTTATCGCACTTACTCCTTTACTTTCGATTAAACCATCAACTACTTCTTTATCCCCATTTACAACGTTAAAAACTCCATCTGGAAGACCTGCTTCTTTGAATAATTTAGCTAACAATAAAGAACATGATGGATCTTTTTCAGAAGGCTTCAATATAAAAGAATTTCCACAGGCAATAGATATGGGAAACATCCACATAGGCACCATCGCAGGAAAATTAAAAGGAGTTATTCCTGCACAGACACCAAGGGGTTGTCTCATTGACCAACTATCCACCTCTTTTCCAACATTTTCAGTAAATTCACCTTTTAATAAATGTGGTATGCCACAAGCAAATTCGACTACTTCTAGTCCTCTTGTAAGAGAACCTTGTGCATCATTATAAACTTTTCCGTGCTCTGAAACTATAAGCTTAGTTAATTCATCTGAATTTTTTTCAATTAATTCTTTAAACTTAAAAAGAATTCTAGCTCTTTGTAAAGCTGGAGTATTAGCCCAAAGTATTGAGGCTTGTAAGGAATTTTGAATTACTTCATCTAGATCTTTTCTAGATGCCAAATAAACTTTTGCAGTAACTTCACCTGTTGCTGGATTATAAACATCAGCGGTTCTTTTAGAACTACCTTTAAATTCTTTTCCATTAACAAAATGGTAAATATTATTCATTCAAGTGAAAATTATATACTACTTGTTAGACTGTCAAACTAAAGTAAGTATTGCTTTTAGGCGCTTACCAGCATTTTTTTAATTGATCCAATTGCTTTTGCTGGGTTTAATCCTTTTGGACAAGCATTTGTACAGTTCATGATTGTATGACATCTAAAAAGTTTTAATTCATCTGCCACTTTGCTTAATCTTTTTTTTCTTTCTTCATCTCGACTATCAATAATCCATCTATAAGCTTGAAGTAACACAGCTGGTCCTAAATATTTATCTCCATTCCACCAATAACTTGGGCAAGATGTAGAGCAGCATGCACATAAGATACATTCGTATAAACCATCTAGTTTAGATCTATCTTCTTTCGATTGTCTTTTTTCCATTCCATCACTTGGTGTCTCTGCTTGCATCCATGGTTCTATCGATTGATATTGCTTATAAAGACCTTTTAAATTTGGAACTAAATCTTTTATCACTGGCATATGTGGTAACGGATAAATATTAAGTTCTCCATCAACTTCTTTAGCAGACTTTGTGCATGCAAGCGTATTAGATCCATCAATATTCATTGAACAACTTCCACAAACCCCTTCTCTACAAGATCTTCTAAAAGTTAATGTTGGATCAATTTCATTTTTAATTTTAATCAAAGCATCAAGTACCATTGGACCACACTCATCCATATCAACTTCATAAGTATCCAATCTTGGATTTTCATTCTTTTCCGGATCCCATCTATAAACATTAATTTTTTTAATATTTTTTGAACCATTTTTGCATGAAAAATAGTTTCCTTTTTTTACAGTAGAATTTTTAGGTAGATTAAATTGGACCATAATTAATATACCCTTGCCTTAGGTGGAAAATATTGAACATCCGTACTTAATGTATAAGCATGAACTTCTTTATAATCGATAGATACTTTTCCATCTTTATGCCAAGCTAAAGTATGCTTCATCCACTCTTGATCGTCTCTATCTTTAAAATCATCTCTAGAATGAGCTCCTCTGCTCTCTTTTCTATTTTCAGCAGAAGCTACGGTAACCATAGATTGTCTTATTAAATTATCAAACTCTAAAGTTTCAACTAAATCAGTATTAAATATTAAAGACTTATCTGTAACACTTACATCTTGTAATCCATTCCATGGATCTTGAATTTCTTTTAAACCTTCTTGTAAAGTTTTATCTGTTCTAAATACAGCGCACTTACTTTGCATTGTTCTTTGCATCTTGTCTCTTAACACTGAAGTAGGTGTGCCACCATTTGCATTTCTAAGCTTATCAAATCTATCTAATGATTTCTGTGTTTCGCTTTCTGAAATTACTGCATGTTTAGAATTTGGTTTAACAATTTCAGCGGCTCTTATTGCTGCTGCTTTTCCAAATACCACTAAATCAATTAAAGAATTAGAACCTAATCTATTTGCTCCATGTACTGAAACACAAGCAGCCTCTCCAATTGCCATAAGTCCTTCAACAATTACTTCCTCACCATCTTTTTTTGTTAAGACTTCACCATGATAATTAGTAGGTATTCCACCCATGTTGTAATGAACTGTTGGCAGCACTGGTATTGGCTCTTTTGTTACATCTACTCCAGCAAAAACTTTGGCAGACTCTGATATACCTGGCAATCTTTCATGTAAAATTTTTGGATCTAAATGATTTAAATGTAAGTAGATATGATCTTTGTTTTTACCAACTCCTCTTCCCTCATTAATTTCTATAGTCATAGATCTAGACACAACATCTCTAGATGCTAAATCTTTTGCTGAAGGAGCGTATCTTTCCATAAATCGCTCACCTTCTGAGTTGACTAAAAATCCGCCTTCACCTCTACTGCCCTCTGTAATT
>JAYONI010000019.1:0-9407 GCA_038121265.1 Candidatus Pelagibacteraceae bacterium
GTACAGTTGTTACTTCATAAACTGCATCTGCAAATAAAAAAGCTCGATCAAATACGGAAACTTTTGCATCTTTTTCTGGTACAAATTCACCATTTAAATATACGGTTCTCATAATTTTATTTTTTTAAGCTATTTTATTTAAATATTGTTTTTTATAATCTTCTACAAACAAATTCATTTCATTTGCAGTAAATACTTTACTTTGATTAAGTTTTGAATTTATATTTACATAATCATTTCGAAAATGTGTTCCTCTACTTTCTTGTCGTTGCATTGCTGCATAAGTTATCAATCTTGAAACAAGAAGCATATCTTTTAATTTTGCTGATAAATGCTTCGATTCTCTCTCTATTCTATCAAATTCGATAAAGGCTTGTTCCAAACTATGTTTGCTTCTTTCTAAACCAACATAACGCATCATTGTTGATCTTAATTGCCAAATATATTTTTTTGCCCTGATCTTGCTTAATGTTTTTTCTTTAGGAAAATAATTTTCAATATTAATTCTTTTTAATGCTAATTGACCTATCACCTCACTATTAATTGTTGAAGCTATTTGCTTTGCAAAAACAAAAGCTTCTAATAATGAATTACTGGCCAATCTATTAGCGCCATGCGCTCCCGTAGAGCTTGTCTCTCCACAAGCCCATAAACCTTGTACCGATGTTTTGCCATTTAAATCCACTTTCACTCCACCCATGTGATAATGCGCTGCTGGAGTAATAGGGATCAGATCATTTTCAGAATCAATATTAGCTTTATGCAAGAACTCCCAAGCGGTTGGAAACATTTTTTTAAATGTACCCTTTTTAAAATATCTACAATCAAGATAGGTCGATCTACCTTCCGCTTTGTGATGAAATATTGCTCTAGCAACAACATCTCTTGGAGCAAGTTCTGCTTTTTCATGAATAGATTGCATAAATCTATTATCTAAGTCATCTACTAATAAAGCTCCTTCTCCTCGAATAGCTTCCGTTAATAAAGGAGCTGGATCCAAACCAATATCTAATGCAGTCGGATGAAACTGGACAAATTCCATATCACTAAGTTCTGCACCAGCCCTTGCAGCCATTGCAATGCCTTCTCCATAAATATCTCTGGGATTGGTAGTGTGTGCAAAAATACTTCCAATCCCTCCAGTTGCTAAAACTACATTGGGAGCTTGTAAAAAAACAAAATTATCTACAATGTTTGATTTGTTAATGTGCCCAACAACTCCTTCGCATTTATTTTCATTTTGGACTATATGATCAATAGAAATATTTTCTAAAAAAGTAATATGCTTTTGTGATTTTGCATAAGTAATTAATTTCTGAACAATAAATTTACCTGACTGATCTCCATTAATTTTTAATACTCTTCTTTTGGAATGAGCAGCTTCAATCGATAAAAGAAATTCTTTTGCTTCGTCTCGGTCAAATTGAATATTGATTTTCTCTAAAAATTTTACAATTTCTGGAGCTTCTTTTGTAATAAGTCTAACTGCCTTTTCATTATTTAAACCTGAACTAGCTTCCATCGTATCTTGAAAATGAATATCCGGATGATCATCCTTGCCAACCGCTGCTGCGATCCCTCCTTGTGCCCAAGCACTGGATGACATCTCTCCAAGGTTTTTTTTTGTTACTAAGGTAACTTTTCTTGGATAAAGCGAAATAGCAAGCATTAATCCAGATATGCCTGAACCAACAACAATTACATCTGATTTATAAATACTTTCCATAATGGATGTACTGTTATAATTATGGAAGTGAATTAAGTAAAACTACAATTTATAAAAATGAAAAAAATTTTCTTTGTAATTCTTAGTCTTTTATTAATCTCTACATCTATTGCCTTATCAGCAGGTAGCGACTCGTCAGATGAAGTAGCAAAACCCTCCAGCTACAGCAAAGTTTTAAAATTAATTAAAAAAGAACAGTTTAGTGAAGCAATTAAAATACTAGAAAATATTTTAAGCAAAAGTAAATACCAAAAAGATCCTGATATTTTAAATCATTACGCATTTAGTCTTAGAAAAACAAAACAACTAGATAAAGCAGAAGAATATTATAAAAAAGCTTTAGCTATTGATCCGGGACATCGTGGCGCTTTAGAATATCTAGGTGAGCTTTATGTAGATACAAATAGAAAAGATTTAGCTAAGCAAATTTTACAAAAATTAGAAAAATGCAGATGCCCTGAATTTGCAGAGCTACAAAGCTATATTCAAAAATAGCACCTACCATTGTTTAAGAATTATTGTTTATTTCAGCTAATTTCAGAACACACTCACCAAATTTTTCTGTCTTTGGTGTAAATCCCAAATCTTCACACTGCTTTTTAAAATCATCTAAACTATTTTTTTTGGATTTTTCTTTTTTCTTTTCTTTGCTCGAGCTACTTCCAACTTCTTTTAATACTTTTGCAAATTCATATTTTTTAAAATTTATAAATTTAATATTGCAATTTTTTGTATCAGTAATTTTAAGTTCTTTACCGTCTTTTGTTTTTAAATTTTTAACTTTTGTTTCATTGCAATGATCAAGAACTAATCTAGCAAAATTTTCAACTGAAACAGATGAATCATCAATCACAGGCATTTTTAGAACTTTACATTTTTTTAAAAAATTCAAAGCTTTTATTCCATCATTTTCTTTTGCACATTTTTCTTTTTTTGATGCAAAGACATGATGCTTGCTATTATAAACATGTAGATTAACTTGATCTTTTCCATTTACTTTCATGGGTTGAGTTAACAAAGCTAAAAATTTTGGTTTTAAATCTAAATGTTCTTTTAAGGTATACCAATAAGCTTCTGAGTTAGAATAATCATCTGCATAAGCATCAAGCTTATTATATCCAAGATCAATAAGTTTTTGATAGTCTTTACCAGACAACCTTTCAACTGCATAAGTATTTAACGATATGAAAAAACAAAGTATGAATATAATTAATTGTGGTAGTTTCATTTTAAAAAATTTTTATTGACAGTTATAATAATAAAAAACTAAGATTAAAATATGTTTAAATTAATTAATGTCAAACCTTGTTACAATAATGTTGGTGCTTTCATAGACGCTGACATTTTATCTTCTAGTCCTGATGCTATTGAAGAGATGAAAATAGCTTTAGATGAGTACGGTGTAGTATTTTTTCGAAAACAAAATTTAGATTCTGCCTCTTATGTTAAATTTGCTAAACAATTTGGAGCACTTGCTGATTATCCAATGTTAAAAGGTCTAGATGGATTTCCTGAAATTACTGTAGTTGAAAAAAAACCTGATGAAGAAATTATGTTTGGTGAGGGATGGCATACAGATTCTACTTACACGAAAGAACCCCCAAGATTCACAATGCTATATTCAATTAAATCCCCTCCAAAAGGGAAAGGAAATACTTTATTTGCATCTCAATATAAAAGTTATGAGAGCTTACCAGATGAATATAAGAAAAAAATTCAAAACCTTAAGGCTATATTTAGTGCAGATGGTCCAATTTCTAAAACAAGAAATAACAGAGTTGCAGAAAAAGGAACGGGAATAGATCCAAAATCAATGTCAGCTGTTCATGCAATTGTTAAAGAAAACGAAAGAAACAAAAAAAAATCAATCTACTTATCTCCTGGTCATGTAATTAAAATTGTGGATGTAAGTGAAGAAGAAAGCAAAACATTGCTAAATTATTTATTTGAACATCAAACTAAACCTGAGTTTGTTTATGGATTTGAATGGGAGCCCGATTGTCTAGCAATCTGGTCAAATCATGTAGTTCTACACAACCCAGTTAATGATTTTACTGGAGTGCATCGCGTAATGCACAGAATTACAATTCAGTAATTTTTTTTTATTTTTTCTTTAATTTCAATTGCCTTAGATTTTGCAGATTGTCCCATTTCAGATGACTTTGTTTGAACTGATCTACCAATTTCTGAAGTTTTATTTTTAATTGTTTCTATAACTTCATTAGTTTTTTCCGGACCAGCTCCAGCTGCTAAACCAACAACAAATACAACTATTAAAAACATACTTAAATATATATTTTTATTTTTGTTTTACCAAGGAATTATGTTTCCATCCCAATTATAAAAACTCCCAGTATTTTTTGGATTAATATTTAAAATAATTTTTACAATATTATTTGCTGATTCTTGTGGAGATTGAATTTTTAAATCATTTTTTTGAAATGGCTTAGAAAGATTACTAATCACTGTCCCAGGATGAATGGCAACACAAATAGCCTGTTTATTTTTCATCGCTAACTCAATAGAAACTGTTTTGATAAATTGGTTTAAAGCAGCTTTCGAAGCACGGTATGAATACCAACCACCATATTTATTATCTTCAATTGAACCAACTTTTGCAGAAAGAGATGCAAAAACTGACTTTGACTCACTATCTAATAATGGCAAAAAATATTTCATTAATAAAGCTGGTCCAAATGTATTAACTTCAAAATTTTTTTTCATGAAGTTTATATCAATATTTTTGTATGTCTTTTCTGGCATCTGATTTGATTCTTCAGAATGCAAAATTCCTGTAGCATCAAATACTAAACATAATGGAGTACCTTTGTTTTTAATTAACAATGAAGCATCACGAATCGTACTTTCATCTGTTAATTCTATATTTGGCTGTGTTGATCTACTTAACTTAACAATATTCGTAAAACCATTTTGTGCTAACTCATCTGCTATGGCACTGCCAATAGCTCCAGTTCCTCCAATAATTAGTGCTATATTGCTTTTATTCATTCGTATTTACTTAACACAAAAAAAAAATGAGCCACAATAATTAATTGTGACTCATTTTAATTTTTTAAATTTATGCGTTTAATGCTTGATCAATATCAGCAATAATATCATCTGCATGTTCAATACCTATTGATAAACGAACATAACCTGGAGTTACACCGGTTAATAGCATATCTTTTTCATTCAGCTGAGAATGAGTTGTGCTTGCAGGATGGATAGCTAACGATCTTGCATCACCAATATTAGCAACATGATATAAAAGTTTTAAATTATCGATAAACTTTTTGCCTGCTTCTAAACCACCTTTCAGTTCCATGCCCATTAAAGCTCCGTTACCACCTTTAAGATATTTCTTAGCTCTTTCGCCAATCTCGCCTTCATGTAAAGTAGAGTAGATAACTTTTTCAACTTTAGGATGCTTTAATAAAAAGTTTTTAACTTTTTCGGCATTTTCACAGTGCTGTTTCATTCTCAAGGCTACGGTTTCAAGTCCTTGAATAATTTGAAAAGCATTAAAAGGACTAATAGCAGAACCAAGATCTCTCAATAGAACTACTCTAGCTCTAATAACAAAAGGAATATTCGCACCTGTTAGTTGCGGAACAGCATCTCCCCAAATAGCTCCGTGATAAGACATGTCTGGTTGCCAAATATTTGGTTGTCTTGCTTTGTCACCTGCCCAATTGAAGTTACCAGAATCTACAACTATTCCTCCAATGCTTGTGCCATGACCACCAATAAACTTTGTTAAAGAGTGCATCACAATAGCTGCGCCATGTTCAAATGGTTTGCAAATTACTGGACATGCTGTGTTATCCATTATTAAAGGCACATTTAATTTTTTTCCAATATCAGCAACTTCCTTAATAGGAAAAACTCTTAAGGATGGATTTGGTAATGTTTCTGCATAATACAAACGTGTTTTACTATCCGTTAACTTAGCAAAATTTTCTGGGTCTTTTGGATCTGCATAACGAACCTCGATACCCATAGCTTTAAGAGTGTTGTTAAATAAATTTACAGTACCTCCATATAGGTCTGTAGAGGCAACAAAATTATCTCCAGCATTACACAAATTTTGAACTACAAATGCAGAGGCTGACTGGCCGGAGCTAACACAGACTGCTGCAATTCCACCTTCCAAAGCTGCTACTCTTTCTTCTAGTACATTGGTAGTGGGGTTCATTATTCTAGTATAAATGTTCCCAAATTCTCTTAATCCAAATAAATTTGCTGCATGCTCAGCAGAGTTAAATTGGTATGAAGTTGTTTGATGAATTGGAACTGCAACTGAAGTAGAGCTTTCATCTCTTCTCCAAGATCCTCCATGCAGTGCAATTGTTTCTGGATGTTTGCTATCGGTAGTCATAATTTCTCTCCTTAGTTATTCATTTTAACCGAAATGAAAATAATCTAAGCTTTTGGGAAGTCTTCGCTTTAGCTGTTACTTTTAGGTCCGCAAGCTGTATCAAATCGAAAATAGATTATAAACTACAAATAACCTATGGCACAAGTCTTTTAAAATTCTAAAAATTTATTTTTAAATTAGAATAACTATGATTTGATAAAATTTTTACCTCACAATTAAAAAAATTTTTTTTATTTTGTAATAACCGTTTAGTAATTCTCTCATAATAGCTAATAAAAGTTTGTAGTTGAGCACTATTCATTTGTTTTTTTTTGGGAATTTGCATTTCCTGTTTTTTTCTCCATTTAAAGACATGAGCAAAATTTGGAATTTTCAAAAAAATTGAAAAATGAGATTTTTGATAAATCGATTTAAAGTATATTTTACTTTTATTATTTACATACTTTCTCCACTTTAAAGATGAGTCTTGATTTTTTTCTAATAAATTAATTGGAATACTTAAAGTTTTCTTCGTTTCTCCAGGATAATTTACGCACCATCCCTCTAGAATAAATACATCATAAGGAAAATGCAGAACATTGCGCTTTGATTTTACATGATCATCATCCGCTTTTGAAAATTTAGGAAAAGTATATTTTTTCTTTTTGTTGCTTAAAAATAATTTCACGACATTTCGTAAATGATCTAGGTTATGAGTTCCAGGTACTCCTCTGGTTAATAATAATGGAGAAATCTTATTAGATAATTTTTGTCTCTCTTGTTTTGATAAATAAAAATCATCAATGGAAAGGACTAAAACTTTTAGTTTTTGTTTTTCTAATTGATTTTTAATAAATCCTGTAAAAGTAGTTTTGCCTGAACCTTGTGGTCCTGAAACTAAACAAAATAAATTTTTTTTATTTTTTTTTTTCTCAAGTAGCTGACTAGTAACTTGAAATAATATTTTTTTATAGTTTTGATTGAACACTTATTTAATGCAATTTTTACTCGTAAACTTTTCTACAAGATCAGTCTTTGGATTAATAAAAAACTCCCTAGTACATTTCACTAATAAATTTTTTTTATAATAAACATATATTTTATAAGGAACTTCTAAATTAATTACATCTGGCTCACCAAATTTTACTTTTAGCACCTCACTTTTTTTCCCTAAATACTCTGATAATAATTTATTTTCTTTATCAGTCGTTTCATTAATTTTTTTATCAATAGTTTGGCAGTGTGAGATTGCTAATAATAAAATAACTAAAATTATGTTTTTTAGATTAATCATTTGCAAGGTAGTCCTATTTTTTTCCATCCTGGTTCATTAATAACAGAAGACCCTTCAAAACCATCTGAGATATTAATTGCAGTGTATCCATGATTATTAAATATATTTGCTGCATGAAGAGATCTTGCCCCACTTCTGCATATGCATAAAATTTTTTTATTTTTATCAATTTGCAAATTTAAAAATTCTTGTTCAAAATTTTCATTTAAAATTCTATGCTCACCTATTTGGTAAGATAAAAAATAAGTTGGTACATTTAATGCTTCTCCATCGGGCATACCTATATTATTCCACTCTTCTTTAGTACGGACATCAATTAAAACAACTTGTTTTTCTAGTTGTAAAAAATTTTTAATATTTTTAGATGCCAATTCTTCTACTTCACTCATGATAAAAAAGAGTATAACAGATTGTGCTTGGACATATGAAGTACGATTTTATAATCATTGGTAGCGGAATTGTAGGATTAACGTTAGCCTTTAAACTTAAAAAAAGGCTTAAACAAAGCAAAATTTTAATACTAGAGAAAGAAAAAGATTCTATACAGCATGGCTCTGGCAGAAATAGCGGTGTCATACATAGTGGAATTTACTATGAACCCAATTCACTAAGAGCCACACTGGGTGTTCGAGGCGGTATTGAACTTAAAGAATATATTAAATCTAAAAACTTATGGATGGATGAATGTGGAAAATTACTAATTCCTACTTCGCAAAATTCATATGAAAATACTGAAAACTTATACAAACGAGGAATAGAAAATGGAGTAATAATTCAAAAATTATCTGGAAAAGAAATCAATGAATTGGAGCCAAGAATAAATACTCATTATGGAATAGGATTAAAAATCCCTTTTACATCTATTGCAGATCCCAAAGAAGTCTCTCAATGCTTAATAGAAGATTTAAAATCAATGGGTATAGAAATAAAATATAATGAAGTTGTTTTAGAAGTAATAAATGAGGGAATAAAAATAAAAACAAGTAATAATACTTATGAATGTGACTATTCATTTAATTGCAGTGGTTTGCAATCAGATGATGTTGCTACAAAATCTGGACTTAGTTTTAGATATAGCTTCCTTCCTTTCAAGGGAAAATATTGGAAAATTATAGATCCAAATTTTAAATTAAATCACTTAGTCTATCCTATCCCTGATTTACAATATCCTTTTCTTGGATTGCATACATCTCATAAAAAAAATGGAAGTTTTTTTATTGGACCAAGCTCAACTCCTGTTTTAGGAAGAGAAAGTTATAATTGGAATGAAGATTTAAATATTAAACAAGCATTTAAGCTAGGCACAAGCTTTATACAAAAAATTATTAAAAATGAAAATCAACTTAGAAGTTTGGCTTTACAAGAATCTAGATTACTTATTATGAGTAAATTTATTAAAGAAATTAATAAATTAATTACTGGAATTAATAAAAATAATATTATCTCAACTAATGAAAAAGTTGGGATTCGGTCTCAAATTTTTGATCCCAAAAGCAAAACTCTTGTAAATGATTTCGTTTTATTAAAGCAAACAAATTGTACTCATGTATTGAATGCAATTAGTCCTGCTTGGACTGCCTCTTTTGCTTTTGCAGAACATTTAATAAAGTTTTCAGAAATATAAAAATAAATTAAGATTTAATAAACTTGTATTCAATTATAAATAATAATGATAATTAAATTATAAGTTTTAACTATGCATTCGATATCAGTTATTTTTGTAGCTACCTGTCTTATTATTTATTTAGGTCTTTCAGTTAATGCTGCCATGACGAGAAGGAAGTCAGGTATTGCTATCGGCGAAAATAATAATGAAAAACTAGCAAGAGCAGTAAGAGCACATGCAAATTTTGCAGAATACACTCCTCTATTTTTAATAGCGTTTATAGTGCTAGAAACTACAGGCGTGTCGTCACAATTTTTAATCTGGACAGGATTAGCTTTTCTTTTAGGAAGAATGTTTCATGCCTACAGCATGTTTGCTCATAAAGGATTATTTAGAGTTTTAGGAATGATGCTTACCTTTATTC
>JAYONI010000020.1:0-9092 GCA_038121265.1 Candidatus Pelagibacteraceae bacterium
AATTTTTAAATAATAATAAAAATGCATCTCTTAAAGACTTGTTAAAAATTATTCAGGGTCCTGATTTTCCAACAGGAGGTATTTTAAATTTAGATAAAAATGAGATTTTGAAAGCGTACACTCATGGAAAAGGTGTTTTTGAATTAAGATCAAATTACAAAGTGGAAGATTTAGGAAAGGGCCAATATCAAATAGCTATCACAAAGATACCTTATCAAGTTAATAAATCCAAATTAATTGAAAAAATTGCTGATTTGATTGTTAATAAAAAAAATAAATTATTAGACAATGTTATTGATGAATCTGACGAAAATATTCGAATAGTTTTACGTCCAAAAAATAGAAATGTTGATCCAGTCATCTTAATGAACAGCTTGTATCAACAAACAGATTTGGAAGTTAAATTTTTTCTAAATTTAAATGTACTGAATGAAAAACTTGAACCTAAAGTTATGTCATTAAAAGAGGTTTTAAATAGCTTTTTAAAACACAGATATATAATTTTAGAAAAAAAAACAAAATTCTTACTAAATAAAATAAATTTAAGATTAGAAATTTTAAAAGGATTTTTAATTGTTTATAAAAACTTAAATAATATAATTAAAATTATTAGAAATTCTAATAATCCTAAAGCTGATTTAGTAAAAAAATACAAATTCACCGAAAATCAAGTTCAAGCTATACTTGATATGAAGCTACGTAATCTAAGAAAAATTGAACAAAAAGAAATAGAAGATGAAAATAAAAATTTACAAGATAAAAAAAAATATTTAACTAAATTATTATCTTCTAAATCCTTGCAGCAAAAAGAAATCAATAAAGAAATTGATTTAGTTATTCAAAAATTTGGCAATACTTCAGTTTACGGCAAGCGAAAAACAACTATAGAAAAATTTAACAAAATAAGTTCGGAACAAATAAATGAGGAATTAAAATCAACTGATCCTATTTCTGTTGTATTGTTAAGAAATGGTCTTTTAAAATCACGATCTGGATACAGTAATTTAAAAAGCCATGCAGATTTCCAAGAAAATGAATTTCTTGTTGTAGATGGTAAAAAATCTGAAAAGTTTATTTTTTTATCTAATTTTGGGAAGTCGTATACATTAAATGGAGAAGATTTAATATTTGGGTCTCAAAAAGGCAGGCCTTTTTCTGCATATTTTTCTTTAAATGACAATGAAGAAATCATCGATTGTTTTTTATACAAAGATAATCAGAAAATATTTACAGTCACTAAAAATGGTTTTGGTTTAATTATTCCATCTTCAAGTTTTCTATCTAATAAAAAAAGTGGAAAAAAAATATTTAATGTGAAAAAAAATGATAGCTTAACAATGCTTTGTTGCTTAGAAAAAAAATATAAATTTATTTATTTAATGATCAGGTCAGATAAAAATTTTAAATCTTTAGTATTAGATGTCAAAGAAGTTCCAGAGCAGGAAAAAGGCAGTGGAGTTATGTTGTTTAAAGCCAAAAATTATTCATTATTTGCAGCATCAGTATTAAATGATAAGCTTGAACTTACAGACTCTTTTTTAAATAAAATAAAATTAAAAATAAACATGAGGTCTTTCATTACTTCTAGAGCAAAATCTGGAAAATTATTTAAGGAAAAAATAAATTTTGGTGGCCTTGACAGAGGTTTTGAGTCAAATATTTACAATTTAAATTCATGGAAAAAAGACTAAGAAGTGTATTTAAGACTATTAGCTGGAGAATTTTGGCTTCTATTGATACTTTTTTAATATCTTGGTTTATTAGTGGAAGTCTTTCCATTAGCTCCTGGATAGCTGGAATTGAGGTTATTACTAAGATTTTTCTTTATTACTTTCATGAGAGAATATGGAATTCTATTTCTTGGGGAAAAAATAAATGAATATTAAAAATTTAAAAAAATGCTTATCTCTATTTGCAACAGGTATAACTTCGATAGTTACAAAAAATTCAAAAAAATATATAGGAATTACAGTTAACTCATTTAGTTCTGTATCGCTAGAACCACCATTAGTGATGTGGTGCATTGATAAAAAATCATCATCTATTAAATCCTTTTTAAAAGTAAAAAATAATTATGAGATAATTTTTCTTTCAAAATCACAAAAAAAAATATCAAACAAGTTTGCTAGTTCAGATAATGAAGTTAATACTTCGGCATTGAAAAAAATTAAAAAAGATTCACTTGGTTATATGATTTGTTCTTTTTATAAAAAATTATCTGCCGGAGATCATTATATTATTTTACATAAGGTAAAAACTTTCAGAGTTTTGAATGATAAAAAACCTCTTCTTTTTTACAAGAGTAAATATTGTTAATTTTTACAAAAATTTTTCAACAATTTCATTGGCAAAATATGTTATTACTGCAGATGATCCAGCTCTTTTAAAAGCTACCATCATTTCATAAATAGCTTTTTCATCTATTAACTTATTTTGAATAGCTAGTTTCATCATAGAATATTCCCCAGATACATTGTAGGCAATGATTGGAAGATCAAAATTTTGTTTTGCTTTAGATATAATATCTAAATAAGCAAGTCCGGGCTTAATCATAACCATATCTGCACCTTCAACAACATCCAGTCTTATCTCTCTCATAGCCTCCTTATGATTATGATAATCCATTTGATAATTTTGTTTGTTAATTTTAATTTTTTGCACTGAACCTACAGCATCTCTAAAAGGTCCATAAAAATGGGACGCATATTTAGCGGCATAAGATAAAATTTTTGTATTTGTAAATTTATGTTTTTCTAGTGCTTTTCTTATCTCGATGACACGACCATCCATCATATCAGAAGGAGCAAGGATATCACAACCGACACTAGCTTGTAACAACGCTTGTTTAATTAATATTTGAATTGTTAAATCGTTATCAACGTAATTATTTTTTAATATACCATCATGTCCATGATCTGTGTATGGATCTAGTGCAACATCACAAATTATACCAATTTCATTCTTAAATTTTTTTTTAATTTCCTTAACTGACTTGCATACCAAGTTATTTTCATTAAGTGCCTCGGTGCCATTTTTATTTTTTTTTTCTTTTTTTGTTTCTGGAAATAAAGCTATTGCTGGTATTTCGTTTTTAACTGCTCTTGCAACGACTTTTTCAAGATTATCAATGCTATATCTATACACATCTGGCATAGTTTTAATCTCTTCTTTAATATTTTTTCCATCTTTTATAAAAATAGGTAAAATTAAATCAGAACTTGAAACAGTGCTTTCTTGAACCAATCTTCTAGACCAATTATATTCTCTTGTTCTTCGTAATCGTGTAAGTGGATACATCGTAAAAAAATGTTTTATTAATTGTTATTTGTAGTTTTAAAAAAAGATAAAATATACACCAAATGTTGTAGTTTATTAGTCTTTCTTGTATATATCTTGATCTTTATGGTCAATAAATACAATTTAAATACTAATCAAATTTTAATTGCATCTGATCATGCTGGTTATCTTTTAAAAGAAATAATCAAAAAATATTTAGTAGGTAAGAAATTTAAAGTTTTAGATCTTGGCACACATTCAAAAAATATTTCAGTCGACTATCCTGTTTATGCAAAAAAACTATCTAAAAAAATAAATACTAAAAACTGTGGTATTTTAGTGTGTGGTTCTGGGATTGGAATGTCAATGGCTTCTAATAGATTTAAAAATGTGAGAAGTGCTCTGGTTTCCAGTAGTAAAGAATCTAAACTTTCAAGACAGCATAATAATGCCAATGTCATTTGTTTAGGAGCAAGATTAATTAAAAAAAGCACTGCACTAAAAACTGTCATGAGTTTTTTGACTACAAATTTTGAAGGTGGTAGACATCTTAAACGAGTCAAATTACTTAATTAATATGAGCTACTTAAATAATACATTAAAGAATTTTTTTACTAAGAGTCTTAAAGACTCAGATCCTGATCTTGATGATTCTATTTCTAAAGAGCTAGAAAGACAAAAATCTCATTTAGAATTAATCGCTTCAGAAAATATAGTTTCTAAAGCTATTTTAGATGCTCAAGGTTCTGTATTAACAAATAAGTATGCAGAAGGTTACTCAGGTAAAAGATATTATGGCGGTTGCGAATTTGTTGATATTGCAGAAAATCTTGCAATAGAAAGAGTTACAAAATTATTTAATGTAAAATTTGCCAATGTTCAGCCTCATTCCGGTGCTCAAGCAAATGGCGCAGTTTTTTTAGCATTACTTAATCCTGGTGATACAATTTTAGGAATGGGAATTGATCAAGGAGGTCATTTAACACATGGTGCTCCTCCTGCTCAATCTGGCAAATGGTTTAATGCGATTCCTTATGGAGTAAAAAAAGAAACAGGTTTAATTGATTATGAATCAGTACATCAGCTGGCAAAAAAAAATAAACCAAAACTTATTATTGCTGGTGGAAGTGCATATTCAAGAATAATAGATTTTAAAAAATTTAGAGAAATTGCTGATGAAGTAGGGGCTAAACTTTTAGTGGATATGGCTCATTTTTCTGGATTGGTAGCTGGAAAGGTTTATCCAAATCCATGTGATTTTGCCGATGTAGTAACTTCAACTACTCACAAAGTGTTAAGAGGTCCAAGAGGTGGTATTATTTTAACTAACGACGAAGAATTGGCAAAAAAATTTAATTCAGCTGTTTTTCCTGGTTTGCAGGGTGGTCCTTTAATGCATGTGGTAGCAGCTAAGGCTATTTGTTTTAAAGAAGCACTTACAGATGAATTTAAAATATATGCAAAGAATGTAGTAGAGAATGCCAAAGTTTTGTCTGACACATTAAAAAACAGAGGTCATCAAATCTTTTCTGGTGGAACTGATACTCACTTAGTATTAATTGACCTTAGGCCACTGGGATTAACTGGAAAAGAAGCTGAAATTTCATTAGGGAGAGCAAACTTAACTTGCAATAAAAACGGAATTCCATTTGATGAACAAAAACCATGGATTACATCAGGTATTCGACTAGGAACTCCAGCTTGCACCACAAGAGGTCTTGGTATTGATGAGTTTAAACTCATTGGAGAATATATTGATGAGGTTTTAAATGGATTAAGAAGTAATAAAGAAGATAATTCTAAAGTAGAAAAGCTTGTTCAGGAGAAAGTAAAAAAACTCTGCAACGATTTTCCTATTTATTAACATATGATTTGTCCATTCTGTAAAGAAAAAGATACATCTGTAATTGACTCAAGAGCTACCGAAGATGGAACTGCCATTAGAAGAAGAAGAGTTAGCAGTTGTTGCAATCAACGATTTACAACTTTCGAAAGAGTTCAGTTTAGAGAAATTGTTGTAATTAAAAAAAATGGAAGAAAATCTCCGTTTGATAGAGATAAATTAACTAGATCAGTCATGATTTCATTAAGAAAAAGACCAGTTGATGCTGATACAATTGAAAAATTTGTTTCAAAAATTTATCGAAATTTAGAAGATTTAGGTCAAAATGAAATTATGTCTAACACTATAGGTAAATTTGTAATGGATGGTTTAAAAGAAATAGATCCAGTTGCTTATGTTAGATTTGCTTCCGTATATACAAATTTCAAAGAAGTAAAAGATTTTGAAGAATTTGTGGACAAGATTGATGTCCCAAAAAATAAATAAATTTTATAATAGATATTTTTTTGAATTAGCTGAGAAGCTAGCAAGAATAAATTTATATAAAACCAAAGAAAATCCATCTGTTGGTTGTGTCGTAACTGATTTAAAAAATAATATTTTGTCTACAGGTGTCACCTCAGCAACCGGAAGACCTCATGCTGAGTATAATGCACTGTTTAAATTAAACAAAAAAATTAAAAAAAAACTTTTTGTTACATTGGAACCCTGTAATTATTTTGGGAAAACACCTGCTTGTACAAATTTAATTTTAAAGCACTCTATTCAAGAAATGCATTTTGGTGATTATGATAATAATGCAATTATTTCTGGAAAAAGTATAAATTTATTAAAAAAACAAATTAAAGTTATAAAGCAAAAGTTTTCTAAATTTTTTTATCAAAGTTATAATTATTCTGTGGAAAAAAAAATTCCATATGTCTGTTCCAAAATTGCAACAACTAAAAATTTTTGTACCAAAGTTAAGAAAAAAAAATATTTTACAAATAATCAATCATTAAAATTTGCTCATTTATTAAGGTATATGAACGATTCAATATTAGTTGGTTTTAATACATATATAGAAGATTTTCCAAAACTAACCTGCAGGATTAATGGATTAAATAGTTATTCACCTAAAATCTTTGTTATTAATAAAAACCTCATTTTTTTTAAAAAACATTTAGAAAATTCTTCCAAAAAAACAGTTATTTTTCACGATTGCTACAATCTTAATAAAATAAAAAAATATCAGAAATATTTTACTTTATGTCGAATTGCTACTGTAAATGGAATTATGTCACCAGATCAAATATTGCAAAAGATATATAAATTTAAATGTCGATCTTTATTACTAGAAGGCGGAGTGCGTACATTAAATAACTTTGTTAAAAAAAAACTTATAAATCAAAATTTTGTAATAATTTCTAATATTGTAAGTAAAAAACCTAGATATTCTGCAAAGAAATTTCTTAGTTTATTTTATGGTAAGGAGATAATGAGATATAAACAAAAAATCAATTTATTAGATAATCAATTAATTAAAAAATAATATGTTTACAGGAATTATAAAACATACAGGAAAAATTTTAAAAATTATAAAAAAAAGAAAAGGTTTTGAATTACACCTTGATTCTAAAATAAAACTTTCTAATAAAAATATAGGAACTTCAATTTCAATTAATGGCGTTTGTTTAACTTTAGAAAAAATAAAAAATAAAAAATTATTTTTTTTTATATCTTATAAAACTTTTGAAATAACAAACTTTAAAAAAATTCAAATTAATGAAAAAGTAAATATTGAAAGATCACTTAAATACGGAGATGAAATAGCAGGTCATTTTGTTCAAGGACATATTGATACAGTTGGAAAAATTACCTCAATTAAAAAAAGAGAAAAAACTTGGACGATGGATGTTGTTGTAGATAAAAAATATTCTCAATTTTTAGTAAATAAAGGTTCAATTGCTATAAATGGTGTTTCATTAACAATTGTAAAAGTAATTGGCAATCAATTTACTCTAGTTATCATTCCGCACACATTAAAGTTAACTAATATTATTTCATTAAAAAATAAGGATACTGTAAATATCGAGTTTGACATTGTAATTAAATATTTGTCTAAACTTAAAAAATAAAATGTTTGCTAAAATAGAAAAAATTATATCAGAAGCAAAAAAAGGTAAGTTATTCATTTTAGTTGATGATGAAAATAGAGAAAATGAAGGAGATTTAATATTTCTTGCAAGCAAAACAACTCCGGAAAAAATTAATTTTATGGCCAAGCATGGTAGGGGACTAATATGCCTTGCTCTTGATAAAAAAAAAGCGGATCAATTAGGGCTGCAGCTAATGCCAAGTTCCAATAATTCACGATTACAAACTGCTTTTACTATAAGCATTGAAGCAAAAAAAGGAGTGACAACTGGTATTTCAGCTTCTGATAGAGCTAAAACTATTCTGACAGCTATAAAAAACAACTCAACAAGCAAAGACATTGTAACTCCAGGCCATATATTTCCGTTGGTTGCGAGAAAAGGAGGGTGCCTAGTCAGAGCTGGTCATACTGAGGCTTCCGTTGATATTGCTAAGTTAGCTAGATCCAAATCTTCTTCTGCAGTTATATGCGAAATTATGAATGATGATGGATCTATGGCTAAAAGAGATCAGTTATTTAAATATGCAAAAAAACACAAATTATCTATAGCTACAATTGAGGATTTGATTGCTTATAGACTCAAAAAAGAAAGCTTAGTTTACCTTAAAGAGAAAAAAACTTTTTTTTATGATAATAAAAAATATTTTTTAAACACTTTTGCGAACAAAGTTGATGAATTGCAACATTTAGCTATTGTTAAAGGTGTAATTACCAAAAATATAACACCAAAAGTAAGAGTTATTTCATCAAACTCAATCGATGTTTTTCTAAATAAAAATACTAACGAAAAAATTAATAGAACACTTAATTATTTTAAAAAATATAATAATTGTATACTTCTTATTATGAGAGAAAGTGCATTATCTGACTTACCTAGTTCATTTTCATCAAAATCTATATTAAAAAAAAATAGCAATGAAAATAGATTACGTTATTATGGAATTGGTGTTCAAATTTTGAAACAATTAAATGTAAAAAAAATGAATTTAGTATCTAGTTCTAAAAAAAAATTAGTTGCCCTTGATGGATTTGGTATCAAAATAGTTAAACAGGAAATTATAAAATGAAAAAAAAAGGGTTAATTGTTGTATCAAATTATTATGAAGATATTTCTAAAAAATTAGTTAATGGTTGTGAAGCAATTTTAAAAAAAAATAATTGTCAATTTGATGTAAAAACAGTTTCTGGATCATTAGAAATACCAACTTTAATTTCAATCAATATCAAAAAAAAAAAATATAATTTTTTTATTGCGCTTGGTTGCATTATTAAAGGTAAAACACCACACTTTGATTTTATTAGTGACGCAATTACAAGATCATTATTAGATTTATCAATAATAAATAACAAGCCAGTTACAAATGGAATTATTACTGCATTAAATTATACTCAAGCCAAAGAGAGAAGTTCCAAAATAAGAAATAAAGGTAAAGAAGCTGCTTTAGCTGTCATATCTCTTTTAAACAATATTTAATTTTTTATGACAAATAATTCGCGACTTCTTGTTATTCAGAAAATTTATGAAAAAATTACGAATAATGATGAAAAAATTTCTTTTCCGAAGAATGCATATATTAGAATTATAAAAAAAGTTTTTAATGGTTTTTTTGAGAAAGAGACTGAGCTCGATATAGTGTTACAAGATAATTTATCCTCAAATATAAGTCTAAAAAATTTAGACATGATTCTAAAAATCATCTTAAAAGCAGCAATTTACGAAATTCGTTATATGAAGAAAGTTCCCTTTAAAGTTGTAGTCGATGAATACCTAAAAGTTACTGAGATGTACTACGATAATAAGCAAAAAGCCCTTGTAAATGCAGTTTTAGACTCCGT
>JAYONI010000021.1:0-8669 GCA_038121265.1 Candidatus Pelagibacteraceae bacterium
TAAATTTCCTCATCCCCAAAAAGATTATTTGAATTAATAATTTGATTAAATATATCTTCATTTTGCAAAAGATACTCTTCCTGATATTTTTTTATTGTAAAGGATGTTCCTTCTTTTAATTTGCTTATAATATTTTTCTCAATTTCATTAATTAAGGATGAGTTTTCTCCATAAAGAAGAATAAACGGTTTTTGAATTATTTCATTAGTAACAGATCCAAAACTTTTGAAAATCATTTTTTAACGCTTAGTTAAAATCATCAATTTAAATTTTATTTTTTGCGCTAAATTAGTAATGATTTTTTGGCGAACAATATTTTTAGTTGTATCATCTGTCCCTAAATTGCTAGTCACTTGTAGTCTGCTTGATTCTGATAAGGTGTCCGTTAATAAATTATTGAGTTTATGATCTTGAACATTTAATCCAATAGAGATTGTTATTTGTTCTTCCGTAGTAATTCCAGCTGTATCTTTAGTAACGGAACTAATGCTTTCTGATGTAGATAAATTTACTATTAAACCTTCTGAATTTGGTTTTTCATTTAAATTTAAATTATTTTGAAGCATATAATTGAATTCATTTTTACCTGTGTAATTAATTTTTTTTATTACAAGACTTGAAACATCAAAATCTTTTAACATGGGTTGAAAGCCACAAGAAACGATCAGGATAAAAATGGCATGGATCAGAATTTTTTTTATCATTCGGATATTACAAAATTAATTAATTTATTTTTGACGTATATTTTTTTTACTATTTTTTTATTTTCTACAAACTTTTTAACATTATCCAGATCTAAACTCATATTAAATAGAGTCTTTTCCTCCATATCTGGTTTTACCTGTAAAATAGCTCTTTTTTTGCCATTTATTTGAATAACTAAATTAATTTCTTCTACTTTTAAAAGACTTTCATCAAAAGTTGGCCAGCTCTGGATGTGTAAATTTTGTTGTTGAGTTATTTTTTCCCAGCATTCTGAAGCTAAGTGTGGCAAGAATGGATAAATAAGTATTAAAAATTGCTTAAAAATATTTTGATAATATTCTTTATTACTTTCATTTTCAGATAATATTTTAGATAAACTATTTATGAATTCATAAAATTTAGCTACTGCAACATTAAAATGAAAATGATCAATATTATAGGTTACTTCTTTAATTAATTTATTAATAAACTTATCTAAATCATTTTTAATTTCATTAGTAAGGCTATTGTTTTCTTGGATGGAATTTATTTTTTCAGAAATATTCCAAATTTTTTGTATGAATTTATAGCTTCCTGATATTCCCTCATCACTCCACTGTATGTCTCTTTCTGGTGGGCTGTCTGATAATACAAACCATCTAACAGCATCCGCTCCATACATTTCAATCACAGACTGAGGATCTATTACATTTTTTTTTGATTTTGACATTGACTCAGATGGTCCAATGATAACCTTTTTTTTTGTTAATTTTTCAATTGCTTGGTTATTTTCCTCTATAACATCTTCGGGATATACCCATTGACCATCTTCTGTTTTAAAAGTTTTATGACAAACCATTCCTTGTGTGAACAAACCTGTGAAAGGTTCTGTAACAACAAAATCTGTATCAAGACTAATGGCTCGAGAAAAAAATCTTGAATATAATAGATGTAAAATTGCATGTTCTACACCACCAATATATTGATCGACTGGCATCCAGTATTTTGCGTCTTCAGTTGTATAACCAACTTTGTTATTATCGCTTGAGCAAAATCTTAAGAAGTACCAGGATGAATCAACGAAAGTGTCTAGAGTATCAGTTTCTCTTATCGCTTTTTGACCTGTTTCCGGACAGGTTGTAAATTTCCAAGTCGGATGATGTTCAAGTGGATTTCCTGGTTTGTCAAAATTAATATCTTCAGGTAATTCAATTGGAAGATCTTGTTCGCGCACAGGAACAACGGATCCATCTTCTCTGTAAAGAATCGGAATGGGACATCCCCAATACCTTTGTCTTGATATACCCCAGTCTCTTAATCTAAACGTTGTTTTTCCTACCCCTTTTTTTATATCTTCAAATTTTTTAATAACGGTATTTTTTGCTTGCTCAACGGTCATTCCATTAAGAAAATCTGAATTAATAAGAGTTCCATTTTCAATAAAAGCTTCATTTTTGATTTCATAACTTTTTTCATCTTGATTAGGTGGCAGGATTACAGGAACAACATCTAGGTTATACTTTCTTGCAAAATCTAAATCTCTTTGATCATGCGCAGGACAACCAAAAATAGCTCCTGTTCCATATTCCATCAAAACAAAGTTTGCAAAATAAACAGGTATTTTTTTATTTTTAATAAATGGATGGTCAGCTTGGTAATCTGTTTTGAAACCGTACTTATCAGTTTTTGCTATGGCTTCATCAGTATTGCCAATTTTATAGCACTGTTCTTTAAAATCATTAAATTCTGTAGATTTTTCATACTTTTTAGAAAGCGGATGATCAATAGCGAGAGCTATAAAGGAAGCTCCAAATATAGTGTCCGGACGTGTTGTAAAAATTTTTAACTCTTCTTTATTTGAACTATCTGACAAACTAAATTGAATTTCACAGCCAACAGATTTGCCAATCCAGTTTTTCTGCATTAGCTTCACTTTTTCTGGCCACTCATTTAGGGTTTCTAATGAGTTATTTAATTCATCTGCAAATGTTGTAATTTTAAAAAACCATTGAGAAAGTTTTTTTTGGATTACATCAGCACCAGATCGCCATCCCTTTCCATCAATAACTTGTTCATTTGCCAAAACAGTATTGTCAACTGGATCCCAATTAACGGAACTTTCTTTTTTATAAACCAGTCCTTTTTTAAATAAATCAATAAAAAATTTTTGCTGATGTTTGTAATAACTTTTATCACAGGTTGAAATTTCTCTATCCCAATCTATTGAAAACCCAAGTAATTTTAATTGAGATTTCATTGTTTCAATATTGTTAAGCGTCCATTCTTTGGGGTGCAATTTATTTTGAATAGCTGCATTCTCAGCCGGCATACCAAATGAATCCCATCCCATTGGATGTAAAACATTAAAACCATTTAATCTTTTGAAATTTGCAATTACATCTCCCAGGGTATAGTTTCTCACATGTCCCATATGTATTTTTCCTGATGGATATGGAAACATCTCAAGACAATAAAATTTTTTTTTGGTTCTATCCTCGCTAGTTTTAAATACCTTATGATTATCCCAATAGGATCTCCATTTTTTTTCAACTACATTATGATTAAATTTTTCTACTAACATTTTTTTACAATTATCGTATTAAATTTGTTCCTGCAATTAAATTAAGAAAGCTGAGAGATTTGCCAGTTTGAGGTTTGTTTAAAAAACTTTTTAAAGCAATACCAGAAATATTTAAGAAGAAAAGTTTTTTGATATTTGTTTCGTTGATACCACCTAAAGCTATAAGTTTAGTTTGTTGTGAAATATTTTGACAAAGGTTTGAAAACTTTATTATTCCTAAATTTTGCGTATTTGGATGTGAAGTTGTTTTAAAAACAGGAGATAATAAAATAGACGTGCAGCCTTGTTTTATTTTCATATGAATTTCTGGAATAGAATGTGCAGAACCAATAATATATTTTGATTGTATAGAGTTATTATTTTTAAAAAAAGATTGTTTATTAAAGTTTGGAATATAAATTCCATTAGCATTTATTTTTTTTACGAGTTTCCAGTCATTAGCAATAAATAATTTAAATCTATATTTTTTTGTGAAATTACTGATGGATATTGCATTTTCTAAGTAGTTTTTTTTTACATAGTTACGATAGATTAATGATACGTTTTTTAACTTTTTTAGAATTGAAATGTTGATAGTATTAAGTTCTTCTAAAAAAAAATAAATTTGAAAATTTTTATTCATGGTGGATATTATACAAAATTTTTCTGATGTTAGTCATGAATTAGATAAGACAAATGCAAAACCAATCATTATAGCTGTCAGCAAAACTCATTCTATGGAGCATATACAGCCCTTATTAGATTATGGGCACAGAGTATTTGGTGAGAATAAAGTTCAAGAAGCTAAACAAAAATGGGAAAAAGCTTTATCTGTTGTAGAAAATTTAGAGCTACATCTTATTGGCAAACTTCAATCTAATAAAGCCAAAGATGCTGTTAAGATATTTCATTATATACATTCACTAGATAGTACAAAGCTTGCTGAAGAATTATCTAAATATGAAAAAAAATTAAATTTACAGAGAAAATATTTTGTTCAAGTAAATGTTGGTGAAGAAAAACAAAAGTCTGGCATCATAACAAAAGATGTTTCAAGCTTTGTAGATTTTTGTATTAATGAAAAAAAATTAAATGTTCTTGGATTGATGTGCATTCCTCCTTTTGACTTAGACCCTATTCCTTTTTTTCAAATTGTGAGTGATTTAAATAAACAATTGCAATTACCATTATTAAGTATGGGCATGAGTAATGATTATATAGACGCTGCAAAATTAGGTGCTACCCATGTTAGAGTTGGTAGCAAAATATTTGGCGCTAGAAATTATCAGTAATTTTTATTTTTTCATTTGGTTTAATGAATCGTAAAATTTTTAAAAAGTCTTTTTTGTTAAGAGCAACACACCCCTGCGTTCCACTATAATTTTTCTTTGCAATATGTAAAAATATTGCACTTCCTTTTCCTTTTATTATTTTTCTAGTGTTGTATTCAATGACTAAAATTAGATCATATAATTTATCTTTTCTAAATAATTTTTCTCTCGAATTATTTTTTTTTAAGAAGATTAATTTATTATAGTTTTTACTTTTGGGATTATCTTCCCACGCCATATTTGGTAAAATTGCCATGTATTGAAGTTTGGTTGTAATCTTTTTAATTCTGTCTTTTCTTATAAATAGCCTTCGCAAAGAAAAAGTGCCAATTGGAGTACACCCATCACCTTCTTTTTTTCTTTTAGTTAGACCGTTTTTGCCCAATGCACATTTGTAGCGCTTTTTTTTGTACCAAAGTTCACCCTTATTATTTACTATAATCATAAATATTTATAATTTCATTCTATGCAAAATTATTCAATAGTAACAGTTGGTTCAGAAACGTTTTATGAATGTTTGCGCGAACAATCTACAGAATATAATTTAAATAAGTTAGAAAGTTTTAAACAAGTTCATAATCTTTTTAAAACATACAATGTCCAGGATGGATTTGTTTTTTTATTTTTTTTAGATGAATTAGAGAAGATAAAAAAAAATGAAGTAAAAAAAATTATGTTTCCCAAAATTTTTTTATCATCTGATTTAAAAAATTTTAAAGAATATAAAAAAGACAATTTGTTTAGTACGTTTTTACAATTGCCAATCAATTATGTTGATTTAGAAAAAATTATTAAACTTTCTATTCTAAAATTTAAATTCCATTATCAAACTAAAGTTGAAGTGGGCCCTTATATTATTGATAAAAATAAAAGAACTTTGTCACTGGGAAGAAAGTCAATTAAATTAACTGAAAAAGAATTAGATATTATTATTTATCTTTATGGCAAAAAAGATGGAGCGACTAAAAAAGATATTATGAAAGATATTTGGTCATACTCTGATGAGGTTGATACCCATACTTATGAAACGCATCTTTACCGTTTAAGACAAAAAATTCAGAATAAATTAAAAGATAAAAAATTTGTAGAAATAAAAGAAGGTAAATATTTTCTTAATCACTAAGAAGGTATGAGAAAAAAAAATTTTATTGCAAAAGACTTAAGAACACCGAAATATAAAAAAAGAGTTGTAAAGCCAAAAAAAGGCAAGGGTAGCTTTAAAAGAAAAAAAACCTAATTTAATCTAGCGCCAATTTTTTGAATGATTTGGGAAGCCATATCCGTACCTTTTTCCAAACATTTTTCTAAATTCCAAGATTTGCTATAGCCATGCAAAAAACCAGCTGCAAATAAATCGCCGGCTCCAGTTAAGTCAACTATTTGTAAATTTTCTCTACTACTACATTCTACAACTGTATTTCCTTGGATTGCTACGCTGCCTTTATCTGATCTAGTTACAATTAATAATTTGTTTAAATTTTTACCAAAATCAATAATTTCCTCATAAGATTTTGCATCAATTAATTCCTTTATTTCTTGTTCATTTGCAAATGTAATATCTAGTTTGTTCTTCACCAGTTCAAGAAAGCTTTCTTTGTGGCGATCTACACAAAACTTGTCTGATAGTGACATCGCTACTTGCTTTGATAATTGCATGGCTTTATGAAAAGCCAGTTTTGGCTCTCCTTCATCCCATAGGTAACCCTCTAAAAAAGTTAATGAACTTTGTTTGATCGCTTTTTCATCAATGTCTTTTTCATTTATTTTTCCGGCAATACCTAAAAAAGTACACATAGTTCTTTCCGAGTCAGGAGTGATAAGAATTAAACAAGTTCCAGTTGGAACAGTCTCTTGCTTTTTTTGATAACAATATTTCACTTTTTCTTTAGTTAAACTTTCTTCGTATTTATTACCAAGTTCGTCATTATTAATTTTTCCAATAAAAGAAACTTCACTTCCTAATTGAGACATTCCAACGATAGAATTTGCGACAGATCCACCTGCAATAGTCTGTTCGATAGTTAAGTTAGATAGTAAATTCTTAAATTCTATCTCATCCACTAATTTCATCGTGCTTTTAGTTAATTGATGATCAACTAAAAATTGATCTTCAACTTTGCAAATAACATCAACGATCGCGTTGCCAATTCCAATTATATTCATTTAATCAAATTTTTTTTTATTAAATTTACAGTGGGGTTCTATAACACATTTTTTGCATATTGGAGTCCTAGCTTTGCAGGTATATCTTCCATGCAAAAGCAAAAGATGATGAGCATCTTTTAAATATTGTGGTGGTACTACTTTGTATAAGTTTTTTTCAACTTCATCAGGATTTTTACCAGGAGCAAGTTTAGTTCTATTAGAAACGCGAAAAATATGCGTATCCACGGCAATGGTTGACTGACCAAATCCTTCATTCAGCACTACATTCGCAGTTTTTCTGCCTACGCCCGGAAGTGATAAAAGTTTATCAAAATCATTAGGAACTTTGCTACGATGTTCTTTAATAAGAATTTTAGATAGTTGATATATACTTTTGGCCTTATTCCTAAATAATCCAATTTTATTTATTAATTTTTCTATTTTTTTTTGACCCAACTTTACAAAATCTTCTGGTTTATTATAGAAAGGATAAATATTTTTGGTTACATTATTTACATTCACATCTGTACATTGCGCAGAAAGAACCACAGATGTTAAGAGTGTAAATTTATTTTTATATTTTAAATCGCTTTTTGGATTTTTAATTATTTTACTTAATTCTTTAAAAATACTTTTGCTTTGATTGTTCACTTATTTAATATTCAGAACATCATGCATATTATAAAGACCAGGTTTTTTCTTTGCTAGCCATTTTGCTGCATTGATAGCTCCATCAGCAAATAAATCTCTTGATTTCGCAATATGTTTTAATTCAATAATTTCTTTACCCGTTTGAAAAATTACAGAATGTGTTCCTGGAATTTTACCTTTTCTTTTAATAAAAAAATTAATTTTATTTATATTTCCTTTACCTTTTTTGTTTAAGAAGATTTTACCTTTTATTTGATCTAATGATTTATTTTTCCCTTTAGCAACTGCATTGCCAAGCATAAGAGCTGTTCCAGAAGGATAATCAATTTTCATTTTGTGGTGCGCATCATGAATTTCCATTTGATATTCCTGTAAAATTTTCTTTGATAAAATAAAAGATAGGTATTGCATTAAGTTTATTCCTAAACTCATATTTCCTGATTGCAAAATAGCAATTTTTTTTGATGCTTGATTAATTTCATGTTGTTGTTTTTTATTGAAACCAGTAGTGCCAATGACAATTTTTTTCTTTAATTTTGTTGCGATTTTTAAAATTTCAGATGTGCAATTAGGTCTGGTAAAATCAATGATTACATTGGTGTTTTTTAGGGAATCAACTGAATTTTTTTTAAAATGTATGCCATTTTTTCTTTTTTCTTGTTGTTCAGTTACACTTGATAAATTCAAGTTTTTATCTTCTAGTGTTTTTTTAATTAGCAATGACCCCATTCTGCCTAGGCCACCGCTAATGGTAATATTAATTTTCTTCATTAATTTAAATTATCCCAAAAACTTTTAGCTTTTTTAAAGAAAGATTCATTTTCTGGATTATTTTTAGAGTCTTCTAATTCTTTATATTTTTCAAGTAATATTTTTTGTTCTCTACTTAAATTAACTGGGACTTCTACTTTTATTTGTAAATATAAATCGCCAAAGCCACTACCTCTGAGTTGAGGCATTCCTTTATCTTTTAGTCTTAATTGTTTTCCAGACTGTGTTCCAGATGGTATTTTTACTTTTGATTTTGATCCATCAATTGTTGGAACTTCAATAGTTGTGCCTAAAGCTGCATCAGCAAATGATATAGGAAGTTCAAAATATAAATTTTCTTCTGATCTTTTAAAAATAGGATGTTTTTTTAGAGAAATATAAACATATAAATCTCCTTGTGTTCCTCCTCTAGGACCAGCCTCTCCTTTGCCAGCCAATCTCATTTGAGTTCCATCATCTACTCCTTTTGGAATTTGAATGGAAATTGTTTTATTAACTTTTTTAGAACCAGATCCTCGACAGTCTTT
>JAYONI010000022.1:0-8551 GCA_038121265.1 Candidatus Pelagibacteraceae bacterium
TCTGTAACCATATAATCAATTAATTTTCTTATTAATTTATAATTATTTTTATTAGATGTTTTGTCTAAAGTTTCACTAATAATATTTTGTAAAATTGGTATTTCTTTTAATTCATCTAATGAAAAAAAGTTTGCTCTTAATCCATCATCTATATCATGATTATTATATGCAATATCATCTGCCAAAGAGCTTATTTGTGACTCCAAAGATCCAAAATTAGCAAAATTAATTTTATAATTGTTTAAATCCGGCAAAAGTTCAACTGCTAGTTTTTTATTTTTAATGGGTCCGTTGTGTTTTAAAAGACCGTCAATAGTATTAACAGACAAATTCAATCCTAAAAAATCATCGTAAGGATTTTCTAAAAGTATTAGAATTCTAAGGGATTGAATATTATGATCAAAGTTACCATAGTTGCTCATACATTCAGACAATACATTTTCACCAGCATGACCAAAGGGAGTATGTCCCAAGTCGTGAGCTAAGCTTAATACTTCACATAAATCTTCGTTCAGACCGAGGTATCTAGCTATAGATCTAGAAATTTGTGATACTTCTAAGGAATGAGTTAACCTTGTTCTAAAATGATCTCCCTCATGATAAATAAAAACCTGAGTTTTATGCTTTAAACGTCTAAAGGAAGAGGTATGAATAACTCTATCTCTGTCTCTTTGATATTCAGATCTGTAAAAATTTTTACTATCTGGGAATATTCTTCCTCTAAAATTAACATCATTGGAGGAGTATTGTTTTAAAATACTATTATATGTTTGAGTAGAAGAATTCATTTAAAAAAATAATATAATATTGTAAGAAATGTATACACTATCATAGATGAATTTAGAAATAACAGATAAAGCAAAGTCAGAAATTCAAAATCTTTTAAAGAACGAGAGTTCTAAAAGTTTTTTTAGAATTACAATTGAAGGTGGAGGTTGTTCAGGTTTTAAATATAAATTCTCTGTTGATGACAACATAAATGATGATGATCAAAAATTTGGTGATATAATTATTGACGAAACAAGCTTGTCATTAATTGATGGTTCCAAAGTTGATTTTATAGATACCTTGATAGAAAAATCGTTTAAAATTCTAAATCCAAAAGCTACGAGTTCCTGTGGTTGTGGGACATCATTTTCAATTTAATGATTATTGCAAGTTGGAATATTAATTCCATCAGAATAAGAGTTAATCAAGTTATTGATTATTTAAAAAAAGAAAAAATAGATATTTTATTACTTCAAGAAATAAAAACTGAGGATAAAAATTTTCCACACGAAGAATTTAAAAAAAAAGGATATTTTTCATACAGTAATGGGCAAAAATCTTATAATGGAGTAGCAATTATTTCTAAAAAAGAATTAAAAGTTGATATTAGTAATTTCAATGATCCTTTAAAACAATCAAGATATATTGCTGCGGAAATAATTTATAAAAAAGATAATTTTCAACTTATATCAATCTATCTACCTAATGGTAATCCTGTTAATACAGAAAAATATGACTATAAAAAAAAATGGATGGATACATTTACCAAGTTAATCAAAACGAAAATAAAAAAAAATAAAAATATTCTTATTGCTGGTGATTTTAATGTTATACCATCTGAAAATGATGTTGATAATTCTGATGATTGGCTAAATGATGCATTATTTAAATTAGAAATAAGAAAAAAATTTAGAGATTTGTTAAGTCTGGGTTTTAAAGATGGATTTCGTTTATTTAACCAAGAATCCAAACAATATACATTTTGGGATTACCAACAAGGATCCTGGCAAAGAAATAAGGGTTTAAGAATTGATCATTTTTTAGTCTCGGATAATATGATTAGTAATTTAAAAAAAATAGAAATTGATAAGTATACTAGGGCTAATGAAAGACCTTCAGATCATGCTCCTATTAAATGCACACTTACTTAATTCTACCATACTGATCGACATATCTTATAATATCAGTTTCTTTTAAAATTTTTCCTACTTGCGCCTCGATAATTTTGACAGGAGAAGCAAAATTATTTTCTACTCTATGTACTGCACCTAATGGAATATAAATTGTTTCAAATAATTTTGGAAAAATTACCTTTTTATCAATTGTGATTTTTGGCTTGCCATGTACGATTGTCCAATATTCAGCTCTATGCTTGTGTTTTTGTAAGCTTATAGAAGAATTTTTATTAACGATAAGTTCTTTAATCAAAAAACAATTGCCACGATGCAAATTAAAATATTTGCCCCATGGTTTAGCAAAAGTATTTTTTTTGGAATA
Source organism: Candidatus Pelagibacteraceae bacterium (assembly GCA_038121265.1). GTDB lineage: Bacteria > Pseudomonadota > Alphaproteobacteria > Pelagibacterales > Pelagibacteraceae > IMCC9063. Next base: position 2,266 of record JAYONI010000022.1, read on the forward strand.
ATATTTATGTTTAATTTCATTAAATAAATGAGTTATTGATTTCCAACTTCCCAAATCAGACCAATTTACTTTAAGTTTGGCTGCAATTATATCTTTTGCATTTTCTAAAATTGCATAATCAAATGATATTTCTTTTGCTTTATTGTAAAAAAATTTATTAAGTTTAATTGTTAATTTGTTAATATTTGGTTTTTGAATAGATTTACTACAATTATGAAATATATTTTTTTGTAATTTTTTATAATGAAATATAAGTGAATCTTTTCTAACAAAGAAAATTCCTGAGTTCCAATAGGCTCCTTTTTTAATAATTTTTTTAGCAATATTATTTTTTGGTTTTTCAATGAATTTTGTTAATTGGTTAGAGTTTTTTCTAGTTAAAAAATAACCGTATTGATCCGAAGGACTGGTAGGTTTTATTCCAAATATACAAATATTTTTATTAGTTAAATTTTTTACATTATTTTTGACAGTTCTATTAAATAACTTTTTATTATCTATTAATTGATCAGCTGGTAAAAATAATATGGGTTGTTTGTCACTTATATTTTTAATTAAGGCAGAGGCTAAAATTGCTGGAGCAGTATTTTTTTTTAAAGGTTCTAAAATTAAATTATATTTTCTAATATTATTTTTTTTTAATATTTTTTTTATAATTTTTTCATATTTATAATTAGAGCTAATTAATGGATAATCGTAAATAGAGTTATTTACTCTATCGAGTGTTTTTTCAAATAAATTCCAACCACCAAAATCGATAAATTGCTTGGGATCGTTATTGTAATTTTTAGGAAATAATCTTGTTCCAGCACCACCACATAATATGACAGGTTTTATTTTCACTATATATCAGCGTAACAACTTTTTTCTTTTGCAGCACCAGGATGAGTTACGGCACCATTCTTTGCTGATCCAACTGTCTGGCTATATTTCCACAAAGTTCCACTATTGAAATTTGGCTCTTTTGCTTTCCATTCTTGTTTTCTTTTTTCAAGTGTATTTTTATCCAGCTCAACATCTATTGTACCTTTTTCAGCATCGATTATAATTTTATCGCCATCCTTCAATAAAGCTATTGGACCTCCAATAGAAGCTTCAGGACTTACATGGCCTATGCAAAAACCCCTAGTTGCTCCTGAAAAACGACCGTCTGTAATTAAAGCAACATCCTCTCCAAGTCCTTGACCATAGATGGCAGCAGTAGTTGAGAGCATTTCTCTCATTCCAGGACCACCTTTAGGTCCTTCATAACGAATAATTATAACATCGCCTTTCTTATAATTTTTACTTTTTACTGCCTTAAAAGCATCTTCTTCACTATCAAAACACTTTGCTACTCCTTCAAATCTTAGTTTTTTCATACCCGCAACTTTTACTATTGCTCCATCTGGTGCCAAATTACCTTGCAATCCAACTACCCCACCCGTTGGCGTGATAGGATTATTATAAGGACGCATAACTTTTTGATTATTATTAAATTTTACATCTTTTAAATTTTCAGCCATAGTTTTTCCTGTGACTGTTAAGCAATCACCGTTTATAAAACCTCCATCCAATAATGTTTTAAGAAGCATAGGAACGCCTCCAGCTTCAAACATGTCTTTAGCAACATATTTTCCTCCTGGTTTTAAATCAGCAAGATATGGAGTTTTTTTAAATATTTCAGCAACATCCATAATATCAAATTTAATACCACACTCATTTGCAATGGCTGGTAAATGCAGAGCAGCATTAGTAGATCCTCCGGTTGCAGCAACTATAACTGCAGCATTTTTTAAGGATTCAATTGTAACAATGTCTCTTGGTCTAATTTTATTTTTTAATAATGCCATCACGGCTTTTCCGCTTTCGTAAGCATATTTATCCCTCTCCTCGTAAGGAGCAGGAGTTCCTGATGAATAAGGCAAAGCTAAACCAATTGCCTCTGATACACAGGCCATAGTATTAGCTGTAAATTGTCCACCGCATGCACCTGCACTTGGACACGCGTGCAATTCTAATTCCAATAATTCTTCATCAGTCATTTTTCCATTTTCGTGCATTCCAACAGCCTCATACACATCTACGACTGTTACATCCTTTCCTTTAAATTTTCCTGGTAAGATTGATCCACCATAAATAAAAACACTAGGGACATTTAAACGACACATAGCCATCATTAATCCAGGTAAAGACTTATCGCACCCAGCAACTCCGACCAGTGCATCATAACAATGACCACGAACTGTTAATTCTGTAGAATCAGCAATTACTTCTCTTGATATTAATGAAGACTTCATGCCTTCATGACCCATGGCAATTCCATCTGTAACAGTAATGGTACAAAATTCTCTTGGCATACCCATGTTATCGTAGACGCCTTTTTTAACACTTTGAGCCTGTCTCATTAGTGCAATATTGCAAGGAGCAGCCTCATTCCATGTAGAAACAACGCCAACAAATGGTTTTGCAACATCTTCACGTGTCAAATCCATTGCATAATAAAATGATCGATGAGGAGCTCTTTCTGGTCCTACAGTTGTGTGCCTACTAGGTAATTTAGATTTATCAAATGTTGTCATTAAACGAAGCTCCTTAAAATAATATTAATTTTTTCTAGATCTATTTTGTAATTTGACAACATTTCTCTTTCATTATCAACAATATTTTTTGGAGCATTTTTAACAAAACTTTGATTTTCTAATTTTTTTTCACAGATTGTAATTTTATTTAATATTTCTTGTTGTTTCTTTTCTTGTAAAATTTTTTGAGCTTGCAAATCAACATTGTTATCAAATTGAATTTTGATATTTTCGTCTGCCAATATAGTCTTGATGAACGATTGAGATATATTTTGAGTAGAATCTATCTCTTCTATTCTACCTAAACGTTTGACGATATCAAGATTGTCATTAATTATTTTTTTAAATTTTGAAGAAGTATCATTTAAATAAATTTTACAAAAACTTGATGGGTTTATTCCAAGACTAGTTTTAAAAGATCTGAGTTGAGTAATAAATTCAATTACACTGTTAACGTTTTTTGCTTTTTTTAATTGAATTGAATTCAAATTATATTTACTTTTAGAAACATAACTAATTAAAGCAGATTGAAAATATTTATTGAATTTTGTTAAATGCCACAATTCTTCTGTAATAAATGGCATAAATGGATGAAGTAATAAAAGTATTTCGGATTGTAAGAAAGTAATAGTTTGTTTTAATTCTTTTATATTTTTTTTATCGCCCGAATATAAAATTGGTTTTGCAAATTCTATATACCAATCACAAAATGCGTTCCAAGTAAACTGGTATACATGCTTAGATGCTTCATCAAACCTATAGCCTTCTAAACATTTGTTTGTATTTATTTTGCATTCTTTAAACGCATTTAATATCCATAAATTAACTGGGTTTTTAATTTGTTTGATATTAATTTTTGGTACATCAAAAGTTTTATTAAACTTTGAAAAATTAAATATATTCCAAATTTTAGTAGCAAAGTTTTTATAACCATTAACTCTATCTTTTGATAATTTAACGTCCCTACCTGGTGAGGACATTGAAATTAAAGTAAATCTCAGTGCATCTGCACCATATTCATTTATTAAAACTAATGGATCTATAACATTACCTTTTGACTTGGACATTTTTTGACCCTTTTCGTCCCTGACTAATGCATGAACATATACATGTGAAAAAGGAACCTCTTTCATAAAATATAATGACATCATCATCATTCTTGCTACCCAGAAAAAAATGATGTCGAAACCAGTGACTAAGACTGATGTTCTATAAAATCTTTTTAGTTCATAGGTTTTTTTAGGCCAACCAAAAGTTGCAAAAGACCATAATGCTGAAGAAAACCAGGTGTCTAAAACGTCCTCATCTTGTTTTAAAATAACTTTTTTTTGTAATTTTTTTTGTGCCATTTTTTCGGCATCTTTTTTATTCGTTGCAACAAATATATTTCCATCCTGATCGTACCAGGCAGGTATCTGATGTCCCCACCATAATTGTCTTGAAATACACCAGGGTTGGATATTATTCATCCATTGAAAATATGTCTTGGACCAATTCTCTGGAAAAAAAGAAGTAGTTTTGTTTTTAACATTTGTAATGGCATCTTTTGCTAAATGTTTTGCATTTAGAAACCATTGTTCCGTTAAATAAGGCTCTATAACAGCATCAGATCTGTCACCATAAGGAACAGCATGTTTTATGTTTTCGACTTTATCAAGTTTATTTAATGCAGTTAATTCTTCAACCAATTTAGTTCTAGCAACAAATCTATCTAAACCAAGATAACTAGTTGGAACATTGTTATTTAGTTTTGCATCTTTCGAAAAGATATTTATTTTTTCTAAATTATTTCGCTCACCAACTAAAAAATCATTAAAATCATGGGCTGGAGTAATTTTCACAACACCACTGCCCTGTTCGGGATCAGCATAAATATCTTCAATAATTAAAATTTCTCTATTTAAAATTGGTATTAATGCTTTTTTTCCTACTAAATGTTTGTAACGTTTGTCTTTTGGATTTACTGCAAGAGCAGTATCGCCAAACATAGTTTCAGGTCTAGTTGTAGCGATAGTTACATATTCATCAGAATTTTTAATGGAGTAATTTATGTAATATAATTTTCCCTCAACATCTTTTTGAACAACCTCAAGATCTGAAACTGCAGTTTGAAGTACAGGATCCCAATTAACTAATTTTACATCTTTATAAATTAATTTTTTATTATAAAGATCTACAAATACTTTTGTAACAGCGCTGGACAAACCTTTATCCATTGTAAAACGCTCTTTGCTCCAATCACAAGAAGATCCTAGTTTTTTTAATTGAGAAACAATTTCATTTCCAGACTGATCTTTCCATTTCCATATTTCTTTAATGAATGCCTCACGCCCCAATATTTTTTTATCAATATTTTTTTTTGCTAGTTGTTTCTCAACAACCATTTGAGTTGCAATTCCTGCATGATCTGTTCCTGGTTGCCACAAAGTTTCGTAACCTTGATTTCTCTTAAATCTTATTAACAAATCTTGAATTGTATTGTTCAAAGCGTGACCCATATGAAGGCTGCCAGTAACATTAGGTGGAGGTATTACTACTGAAAAGTATTTGTTTTTTTTTGTATTTTTGATGGGCTTAAATAATTTTTTTTTTTCCCAAAATTTATAAATTTTATTTTCTATTTTTGTATGATTATACAAACCGAAATTTTTCATATTAAAATGTAAAAGCTGGCTCTTTATTTTTACAATCTATTAGCAAAGGAGAGGAAGCATCAAAAATTCTAATTTTATCAAATGAATTTTGTTTTTTAATATAAGTTACGGCATAAGAAGTTTTTTTATCACGAAAAATTGTAGTTATTTTTCCATTCGGTTTTAGTAAATTTATTAAAAACAATGGTTCATCATTTAATTCTCCATTAATCAAAACATTATCAAATTGCATACCTTCAAAATCTAAGTTTAAATAATTATTATTGTATAATTTAACATTTAAAATTTTTTCACTTGATAAATTCTTTTTATTTTCTTCAAAACAATATTGATCATTTTCAACTGAATAAACTTTTTTAAAAAGATTTGCTAAGATTGCCGAGCTATAACCAGTGCAAGAACCTATATCTAAAACAGCACTATTATTTTTTAAATTTAAATTTGAAATTAATTTTCCCAAAATAAAAGGTCTCAAAATAAACCTATCTTGGTTCACAAAGATATTATCATCAATGTAGGCAATAGATTTTAGATTTTCTGATAAAAAATTTTCTTGTTTAACTTTAGAAAAAGATTCTAAAATTGACTCATCAATTACTAAATTAGCCCTTAATTGGCTTTCAACCATTTGTTTTCTTTGATATTCAAATTTCATGTTGTATTGATTATAAATTCTTAAAATATATATATACACGTTTTAAAATTAATTAAATATGAAACAGTTATTGGCCACGTGGCGGAATGGTTACGCAGAGGATTGCAAATCCTTTTATTCCAGTTCGATTCTGGACGTGGCCTCCATATTTTTATTGTTTTTAGAAAAAAAATTTGTATTGTGACCGCATTCCTCGATAGCTCAGTTGGTAGAGCAGTTGACTGTTAATCAATTGGTCGCAGGTTCGAGTCCTGCTCGAGGAGCCAAAATTTCTCTAAACTACTTTCTTAAATTCTTTTTGATTTCTTAAAACTTCTAGTATTTTTTGTTTTTCTTGAGGTTCGAGTTCACTAAATAACTTTGATAAAAAGGCATAGTTTAAACTCTGATTAGATATTTCCTCTTTATTTTCAAAT
>JAYONI010000023.1:0-8075 GCA_038121265.1 Candidatus Pelagibacteraceae bacterium
GTTACACCTGGAGCCTTGTATTCTTTGTATAGTAATTTTTTAACTTTACTGTCAAAAATTTGCCAAGCAAATTGATTAGGTTGCTTAATTACTTCTTTACCAAATTTAGCATAAGTATAATTTCTAAAGTCTTCCCCTTCATCGACAAATCTTTCTCCATTAGCATTCAAAACTATTCCAAAGGCATAACTTATTTTTCTATATCGATTACTAATTTTTAAATCACTAAATTCAGGTCCATTCATGTCATGAAACACAGCATGGCAACCTGACCAATTTCCATAAGGTGCAGCACCAATATCTAAAGCCATCTTTAATCCATCTCCAGTATTATGTTTAGTACCCCTTACTTTTGCCATTTCCCATCCTGGCCCTAAATATCTAGTTCTCATTTCTGGATTAGATTCAAATCCACCACAAGCTAGAATGACTGAAGATGCAAAAATTTGTTTTGGTTTATTATTATCAATTACTTCTACTCCACTAACTTTATTTTTTTCAAAAATTAATTTGGTAGCAGTCGTATTATACTTAATTTCTATTTTTTGTTTTTTTGCAATTTTTGTTAAACCTTCAATTAGTTTTGGACCCTCGCCTTTAATCTCTGCAGTTAGCCCTCCCCAAAACTTTAACTTTCCTCCTACTTTATAAGACTGTCTGCTATAGATTGGAGTAAACTCCATTCCTTTTTTGCTCATCCATTCCACTGTTTTAAAACTATTGTTGACTAATAATTGAGATAAAACTTTATCTGTTTTTCCATTGGTGACTCTATTCATGTCATCCATATATTGTTTTGCAGTATACTTTCCAAAATCTACATTTTTAGATGAAAGTTTTGGCATAATTTTTTTTAAATCTTTAAATCCATTATAAACAAACCTGATTGAGCCAGTTGTGTATCTACTATTTCCTCCTGTTTCTTTTTTAGAAGCTTTATCAATTAAAAGAATATTTTTAGCTCCGTTATCTGATGCTGATATTGCTGCACACAAAGCTGCATTTCCCCCACCAACTACAATGACATCGTATAATTTGTTCATGAATAATATTTCTTTATTATATTAATTTTAGTAAAAGACTATATGTCAAAAAATGACTTTATAAAAAAATCAAATAAAGAATGGATGGAAATTCTTGAAGCAGAACAATTTATGATTTTGCGCGAAGAATCTACAGAGCCTCCTAACACCAGTGAACTTAATCATGAAAAAAGAAAGGGTGATTATTATTGTGCAGGATGCGATACAAAATTATTTAGTTCAAAAACAAAATACAATAGTGGATCAGGTTGGCCTTCATTTTATGAGAGTTATCCTGATGTATTTGAAACCAAAACGGATCATTTGCTTGGCTATCCGAGAACTGAGTATCATTGTAAAAAATGTGGTGGCCATCATGGACACATCTTTGATGACGGACCAGAACCGACAGGAAAAAGATATTGTAACAATGGTAAAGTTTTAAAATTTAAACCCCATGAGTAAAGAATTTAGAAATATCAGTAAAGTTGGTTACATGCTCCATAATGGAGGCTTAGAATTTAAAAAAATTTCAGACACTGAATATGAATATCGTACAACTCTCAAAGACTTTCATATGAATGCGGCTGGCATGACTCATGGTGGTTTTATTATGTCTATACTTGATTCAGGCATGGGAACTTCGGCTCATCAGGTCATTGATGGAGTTGCAGTTACTATTACTCTTGATATTAAATTTATTGGAGCATCAAAAGCTGGGGATGAAATAATTGGTTACGCAAAAATTAAAAAGCAAACTAAGTCATTAATCTTCATGCAAGGTGAGTTACAGACGAATGGAAGAACTTTAGCGACAGCTGAAGGTATTTGGAAAGTTATAAAATAATTTTAAGTTAAAACTCTTATAGGATTATTATCAAAATAAGCCTCGAGATCCTCAAGCATTTGCTCATACATTAAAGAATAATTTTCTTTGGTAACATAACCCAAGTGAGGAAGTAATAACGCATTGGGTAAAAATCTTAGTTTATGATTAGCTGGGAGTGGTTCTATAGAATAGACATCTATTCCAGCACCAGCAATTTTATTTTCTTCTAAAGCTTTAGCTAAATCTTCTTCATGAATAATTTCTCCTCTAGAAGTATTGATTAAATACGAAGTAGGTTTCATTTTACAAATATCTTCGTATTTAATGAGATGCTTCGTGCGCTCACTCAATACTAAATGAATGGTAATAAAATCAGACCTTTCCAGTAAATCTTCTTTACTAACTGCCAAAGCACCTTTTGCTTGAGCATCTGCAATTTTTAAATTTTCACTCCATGCAAGCACTTCCATACCAAAAGCTTTTGCAATATTGGTAACTTGCGTTCCTTGTTTACCTAAACCAATAACTCCTAATGTTTTTCCTTTAAGTTCAGTTCCAAGTGTAGTTTGCCAATAGCCTTGGTACATATTTTCTGTTTCTTCTCTCAAATTTCTAGCAAGTCCTAAAATTAAAGCCCATGTTAATTCAGCAGTTGGATTTGGGTGCATATCAGTTCCACAAACAGTAATATTTTTTTGTTTGCATGTTTCTAGATCAATTGATTTGTTTCTCATTCCACTGGTGATAATTAATTTTAAATTTGAACAAGCATTTAATAGTTTGGTCGTTATGGGAGTTCTTTCTCTCATAATAATAAGAGCATCAAAATCTAAAAGATTTTCAATTGCATGATCTTCATCATCAAAAGGTTCGTTAAAAACCTTTAATTCACATCGATCTTTTACTTTTTCCCAGTCTGCAAAATGTTCTGCAACTTGTTGATAATCATCAAGAATAGCAATCTTCATTTATTTAATTTATTAGAATTTTTTTTAAATTGGCCTATATCATTACTGCAACAATATTAAAGAAACAAATGTTTAATTCTATCATACAAATTTTTAAGCAAAGCTATGTGGCAATTATTATTGGAATTATTGGAGGATATTTAGCAACTCTCATTCACTTGCCTCTTCCCTGGTTATTAGGATCTTTAGGTCTAAACTTAGTTTTTGCATTTACCAAAATCAACATTACTTTTCCTCAAAAACTTTTAAATCCAATTTTTTTAATTATTGGTATTATTTTAGGTGGCACTTTTAATGTAACCCTTCTGTACAAAATTCATCTTTGGATTTTTTCTTCCATCGCTATGATTATTACAACTGTTATTAGTACAATTATTGTATCAACCTATTTTTATAAAGTTTGTAAGTTTAAAAAAATAATTGCAGTTCTCGCAGGTTTGCCTGGTGCTTTTGTTCCAATTGTAAGTACAATTTTTCATATTACGGCTGACAAGGATACATTGAGCAAAGTTATTATTCCACAAGCAACCAGAGTGATCTTTATTGTCTGCTTTTTACCTTTCTTTTTTGTAAAACAAATTGGATATGCAGAAATTAATAGTTTTGGTTTTGAAAGTGTTTTTAATATTAAATATTTTGCTGAAATTATTTTTCTTATTTTGGTCTGTATTGCAATTTCGCTACTATTTAAAAAATTAAAAATTCCATCCTCTATTTTAATTGGATCAATGGCTGCTTCTGGAATTTTTTATACTTTTGAAATTATCGATTCTAGATTTCCTGATATATTTATAAATCTTGCTTTTGTTTTACTAGGAACGGCTTTGGGCTCAAGGCTTAATGGATTAAAATTAAAAGAATTACTATTTTTCAGTTTTCATGGTTCTGTCATCACCATTATTTTAATAGGGATAGCTATGTTTGCCTCTTATTTATTATCTAAATTTTTTGGATTTGATTTTATGTCTGCTTTCTTAAGTTTTGCGCCAGGTGGTATTCATGAAATGGTGGTTATAAGCGTTGCCTACAACATTGACCCCATTTTTGTAAGCTATCATCACTTTTTAAGAATTTTTATTATTGTTTTATTATTACCAATTATTTTAAAAAAATTTGGTGAAAAATTGTAATTATTTCCAAACTTCTTGTAATCTTTTTACCCGACCACAACTTGTTTTGTAATATTTATATTTAATAGGATTTTTTTTATAATAATTTTGATGGTAACCTTCGGCTAAATAAAAAACATCTAACTTTAAAATTTTTGTCACAATTAGTTTTGTATTAATATTCGTAAGGCGTTTAATAGAGTTATCTATCAATAACTTTTCTTCATCATTGCTATAAAAAATAGCTGATAAATAGCTAGACCCTTTATCACAAAATTGACCTTCGTCATCATAAGGATCTACATTTTTCCAGAAAATATCTAATAGATTAGCGTATGATATTTTTTTTGGATCATAGGATATTAAAACAGCTTCGTAGTGACCTGTGTTTTGAGTAGTAACTTCTTTATAATTAGGATTTTTTGTTTTTCCTCCAGTGTATCCTGATACTACTTTGTTAACTCCGTCCACCGCCTCAAATGCTTCTTCCATACACCAAAAACATCCTCCAGCAAAAACTGCAGTTTTAATTTGTGAATAAAGATTAGAAGAATAGAAAAAAAATATTAGTATAACTGAAATTATTTTCACTGATAAAAAGTTCCCCTCTGCCTCAACAACTCTCTATAGAGGTTTGGACTAGATTGAAAAGCTTTTCTACCATGAAGTAAAAAATAATTATTAGAAAAAATTGAATAACCAGGTGGTAGTTTAAAAGCAATGTGTTTTTTACTATTCTCTAGGGACTCCGATAGTCTATTTAAAAATAAACCTTGCTGTAATGATCTCGGCTCTGGAAATTGATCGATATAAGATATGATTGGTTTTCCTTCTTTATCTGTAAAAAAAACTGGATGTTCAATTTTATACTCAACATTTTTACTTTTAGGAGATCCCCAAAGAAAATTTTCTTTTGCCACTGGATCATTATAAAATGTTTCAAGATCTTCCCAGTCATCTAAGTGTAATAAAACACTTTCTCCACCATTAGCATTCTCTTCTTTCATCTTCATCATGAGTAGCCAGTCAGTTTTTTCTTTTACATAAGTTCCATCTGTATGAAGATCTAATTTTTTGTAAGCTTTTCTTAAGTAGGAATCGCTGTTATCAGTATGTTTCACTTCAAACCTTGCGTAATATTTTCCAGCCATGGCATCAAAATTTGGTGTTCCAACTAAGTGAGTTAATGCGGTAGAAACTTTTACTAAAAAATCAGTATCATATTTACTTTGATCCATTTTTTCTGGGCCAATTACAAAAGCTCCTTGATTACGATCTTTTAGAGTTTGTTGAAATAGATTTTGAATTTTACCATCAAAAACTTGATTAAAAATATCTGCAATATGAAAACGTAAAAAAGGTTTGTATTCAATATCTAACAAATCATAAGCATCAAATTTTTCTTTAATCTGATCTAAATAACTATTTTCAATCAGAATATTTAACAGTCTTTTGCTAGATGAATGATGAGATGTTATTAAGCCTGCAATATTTTCCATAAATTACATGTAAAAATTAATTAGTAAAAAAGTCATCGTACTTAAAAAAATTGATAATATCACGTTCTTTTTAATTAGAAAATATACTCCTAGGGCAACTAAAGTTGAAATTAGTCTACTTGCCAAAGAAGACTCTATTAAAAGTCCCACAGAGGGAAATAAAATTATCTTGGTAATCACAGCTGAAATTATTCCTATTGAAACACATTTAATCCAATGAAAAATTGGACTTTCCGTCGATAGATTTCTCGAACTAAACACGCCAAAAGCTCTACAAGAATACGTGGCAACTGTAGCAACTAATATGGAAAGATAGATATAATTACTGGTCATTAGCTTCTTTCCTAAAAATAAAAAAACCGATTGTCCCAGCTAATAAGCCTGAAAGAACAATGGACCAATCTGGAATAAGATAAAATAAAATAATACTAAAACAAGAGCCTAATAGGATTGAAGTGATTAATTTTTTTTCGGCTAAATTACTTACCGTCATAACTAAAAAATACATAGGATTAATAAATACTAATCCAACTAAAATTTTATGAGATACAAAATCAGAAATTAAAAATCCTAATACCGTGCAAAGAACTGAATTAAACCATAAGGTTCCTCCTAATCCAAAAAAATAATCAAATTTTTGCTCTTGCGGTAACTTTTTATGAATAGCAAACATATTGAACCACGCTGTTACTGCTATAAAGTGTGCAAGAATATAATATTTCCATTTAGGATAATGTGGATGTCTTATTACTGGTATCAAATTCACTGTCATTGGATACAGTCTTGCGTTAGTTAAGAAAACAGCTAAAAAAATATTTAACAAGGTTCCGCCAGCTACTAAAGTTTCTGCCATTACAAACTGACCTGGTAAAGCAAAAGTAAAAAAGCTTGAAGAAAAACTTTGGAATAAATCAAATCCAGAACTTTTAAAATAAGCTCCAAAAGCAAACATGCTCGAGCCTAGACCTACAGCTGGAACACCAATGGCATGTTTCATGCCTTGTCGAAACGGTAAAGATGTGAACAAGTAGTTTAGTTATCCTCCTAAGAATAACTTGCCTACCTCAGGATTCGCTAAAAGTCTATCTCCAGTATCAGCCATCACTGTCTCTCCAGACACTAATACATAGCCAATATCTGCAAACTCAAGACCTTTTTTAGCATTTTGTTCTACCATTATAATAGTCTTGCCTTCATTTTTTTGAAGATCTCCTAAAATTTCAAAAACCATATCAATAAATTTTGGCTCTAAACCAATCGACGGTTCATCGACTAAAAGAATTTCTGGATTCATAATAAGCGCTCTAGAAATTTCTAACAATCTTCTCTCACCGCCAGATAAATTTTTTGCTTTCTGATTTCTTCTTTCATTTAGTCTTGTATATTTTTTTAACACTTCCTCTGCCGCTACTTTAGACTGTTCAACATTGTCTTTGATAAAACCACCCATAAGTAAATTTTCTTCTACTGTCATGTCAGGAAAAACAGAATTATCCTGCAAAATATATGCTACTCCTGCATTTTTAAGTTTATCTGCTGGGGTAAGAGTAGTTACATTTTTATTTTCAATAATCACATCTCCATCATAAATATCTGTAAAGCCATATATAGAGTGAAGCACGGTAGATTTACCAGCTCCATTAGGTCCAATCAAACATAGGGATTGGCCCTTACCGATAAACAAATTAAAATTATGTAAAATTTGCATTTTACCATAACCAGCTTGTAAACCATTAATTTCTAAAAATTTGCCGTTATTTGATAAGTTTAACAAATCCTCATTTGATACTTTGGCTTTGATTTTTTCCGACTCTTTTAAAACATCATCAACAGATACTACCGTATCAGTTTTTCCTTCTCCATAACCTCGTATTTTTTTTTCTTCTGCCATGACTAGTGTGCTGCTCCCAAATAAGCATCAATTACTTTTTTATCATTTTTAATTTCTTCAGGTTTGCCTTCAGCTAAAATTCTTCCATAAGCCATACAATAAATTTTCTGAGCCAAATTCATTATGACTCTCATATTATGTTCGATAACAAAAAGAGTAATATTATATTTTTTATTAACTTTGATTAATCTGTCTACAATACCATTGATTAAAGTTGGATTAATACCAGCAGTTGGCTCATCTAAAATTAACATCTTAGGTGCATTAATTAGCGCCATAGCAAGTTCTAATAATTTTTGCTGACCAAATGATAATTCTCCAGCACGTAAATTTCTTTTTTGGTATAAACCAACAAAAGATAAAATTTGCTCCGCTTCTTCATCTACCTCTTTTGGAATTATTTGGAACATATCAGAAAATTTTCCAGTAAGTTTTTTGCTGATTTTCATATTCATCATACAAGTCATTTGTCCATAAATTTTGGTTTGCTGAAATGTTCTTAACAATCCTCGTCTTGAAATTTGATCAACCGTAAGAGTTGACAGTTCTTCGTTATTAAATTTTATTGAACCTTTATCAATCGGGTGAGCTCCAACAATTGAATTAAATAATGTAGTTTTTCCTGAACCATTTGGACCAATTAATCCAACGATAGAACCTTGGTCAATTGATAGAGAAATATCTTCATTAGCTTTAACACCGCCATAAGCTTTACTAACATCAGTTACTTCTAAAATTTTAGTCATCAGTATTTATG
>JAYONI010000024.1:0-7911 GCA_038121265.1 Candidatus Pelagibacteraceae bacterium
TTTGAAACAAAAAAAAGTGATTATTATTTTGCAAATAAAAAAATTATTTTGTTTGCTTTACCAGGTGCTTTTACACCGACTTGTACTAGTTACCACCTGCCAAGTTATGAGGAAAAATATGAAGAATTTAAAAAAATAGGTATTGATGAAATCTATTGCTTATCCATGAATGATCCTTTTGTTATTGAAGTTTGGAAAAGAGATCAAAAAATATCTAAGGTTAAGTTTATTCCAGATGGAAATGGAGATTTCACAAAAGCAATGAATATGATTTCTGATCGTTCCGCTTCAGGTATGGGTCCAAGATCTTTTCGTTATTCCATGTACATCGATAACAAAAAAATTATTAAAATTTTTAAAGATGAAGATGGAAAGTTTGATGTAAGCGATTCCGGAACTATGTTGAATTTCTTACAATCGCTGAATGGCTAAAAAATCAAACAGACCCATCACAAAGTCTGCCAATCCAGAACCAAAAGATAAATCTAGTAATGATTGGATTATCTGGGCTGCCTGGGCTGATCGTATTACTTTTGAGGATATAAAAAAAAATTCTAATAAAACAGAGTCTGAAGTAATTAAAATAATGAGATCTACTCTCAAGCCAGGCTCATTTAAGCTCTGGAGACAAAGAGTTCGAGAGAAATCGATAAAAAATCGTAAGAAATTTGAATATTCAAGAAAAATACTAAAAGATAAAAGTTATAAAAAAGAATTTTAAAAATATTTTTTAATTAAGCGTTTTTTTGCAACAATTTGAAATATAAGATATATCAATTTGAAATTAAATTGGTCAGGTGGGTGAGAGGCTGAAACCAGTCGTTTGCTAAATGACCTTACGAGTAACATCGTAACGAGGGTTCGAATCCCTCCCTGACCGCCATAATTATGTTAAAAAAAACATTTTCATTAGGAGAAGTACTCTCTTCTTCTTTTCAGTTTGTCTTTTCCAATTTTAGCAAAAGATTGAAAGATGGTTTTGTAATTGTATTTATTGTTACAGTTGCGTTTAATTTATTAAATTTTTTAATTAGCAAATCTATTGCAACAAATTTTACTATCGTTTTATTTATTTTGTTCTCAATGTTCTTAACTAGTTCTATTGGTATCTCAGTGCATCGAGAGATATTAGTTAAAATGAAACAACCATACCTTTCTAATATATTGACAGCCAATTGTTTGAAGTATTTTTTAACTATATTAATCTTAACTTTAATAGCAATTTCACCTTTGATTGTTCATTATCTTTTTAAAAGCAGTGGAAATTTAAAAATTTTGAATTTAGATATTTCTTATCTTTTTTTTCTTTGGATATTTTCAGTCATCATTGCACTAAAATTTATTTTTAATTTACCTAAAATTGCACTAAATAAAAAAACTCAATTTTCAATAGCCTCAATGAACGAATGTGGAAATAAACTATTTGTGCTTTTTATTGTAATTACTTTAATTTTTTTTATACCCTCGTTTATTATTTTATCTCTTCAAATTACATTGTTATCTAACAATCAAGAGTTATATGTAATCGTAAAACCGTTATTTGATTTATTATCTTTTTATATTTCTTATATTAATTATTTGGTTTTATTTGCAGCAATTTCTTTTGCTTATCAAAAAAGTTAATCTAATTGTATAGAAGCTTTTGGATATTATTGGAAACAGGTTTCTTATTTAAAACATATTTATAAACATTGATATTTTCAATTACTCTTTGAACATAATTTCTTGTTTCTAAAAAAGGAATATGTTCAATAAAATCTAAGGTATCAATTTGTTTTTTTCGAGGATCACCAAATCGTTTTAACCATCTGGTCACTCTATGCGGACCAGCATTATATGCTGCTAGGGCTAGGTAAATATTATTATCAAAATTTTTGTATAACTCTGAAATATAATAAGTTCCTAATTGTAAATTATAGAATTCATCTTCTGTTAGCTTATCTTTATTGTATGACATTTTGAGTTGTTTGCTCAATAACTTGCCCGTAGCAGGCATTATTTGCATCAATCCCTTTGCCCCGACATGACTGTTGGCGGATCTATCAAACTCACTTTCTTGTCTGATTAACGCCAAGATATATTCTTGATCTAAAATAATATTACCTTTTACTTCGTGGGGCGTTTCTATGACTGGATAGTTTAATTCAAGTAAGTTTATTCCTTCATAGGAAGCTTGTTTGGCTAATTGAATGGAATAGTCTAATCGTTCTACCTTCTGTGATAAAGTTCCTGCAAAAATCCTATTTTCTAGTTTGGTATCTTCACCACCAATATGTTTAATAAAGTCTTTTGATCTTCTAGTTTCATTTAATTCATTAAGTAGAATAATTACTTTGGCTAAATCTGTTTTTAAAAATTTATTATATTTTTCTTTGTCTAGGGTATAATCATTACGGATAGAAATTTTTTGTTTTCCAATTTTTATTAATGCTAATTGCCCATAAAATGTAGTAGTTTGTGTTGCTGCAATACCATACCATTTGTTAGCTTCTGTTTTTTTGCCTAATTTTTCATAGCCCTTTGCTAACCAAAATGCACCTCTCGATCTACTTATTGGATATCCAACAGAATCGTACATGGTTTTAAAATGTGTTATTGCTTCATCTGGTTTATTTAAAAAACTAAGTGCTAACCATCCTGCGTGCCATTCAGCATCTGCTAATTCTGCCTTATCAGTAATCCCATGATTTGTTAGTAATGCATATGCTTCCTCATATTTCTTTTGATCAATTTTTTTTCTAGCAATGATTAATTTTTCTTTAAACCATAATTCTGGTTTAACTAATTTTTCAGGTTCGTTAGTATAGATATTAATTATTTCTAAAGCCGAGTCGTATCTTCCTCTTTTTCTTCTCCATTTCATCCTGTCATATTGTAATCCTACATTTGAAATCATGTCTTTAGGTACTTTATTTATGGCACTATCCACTCCATAAGATCTAGTCATTAATGAAAATCTTGCAAAATAAAGTTCCTTATAACCTTTTGGCAGGTAAGGAATTGTCTTATTTAATTCCCAGTATTCATTTTCCCAAGCCATGTATTCGGCTCTCTGAATGTAATCTTCTTGGGTGAGAATGTATTTATATTTTTTACTTATATATCTAAAATCATCTTTTGATAAATAAGCTCTAATAAAACCTTTTTTAATAAATTGTTTTGCCATCGTTTCTTTTCCAGCTATCAACAAAGCTTCTCCATATTTCATTTCTCCATAACCACTAAATGGTTGTATAGACTGAAAAAAATTAATTACATGAGCAGGTGCAACCTCTTTAAAGTCAATTTTGTGTTCAGCTAAATAACGAAGACGATCTATTCTTGGCCAATTATTATTTTTATCTATAAATGCAACATAGTCATAGAAAGATGCATTATTATTTGATTCAATTAAATAACTCCAATCTACCAACTTAGATATAATTGGATTGGATGCTTTCTTTGCTTCTTTGAAAGCTGATTTCCAATTATTTCTTTTTATATAATTAAAAATATTTTGAGATATTTTAAAATCTTTCTCACTAATAATTTTTGAAGATGTTTTTTTAATTCCTAGATCTAAAGGTTTTTCAGGAGGTATAATTCCTTCAGTATTTGTTATTTGAGTTTCTTTCGGTGTTTCTTTTTTATGAGCTATCTCTTCTTTTTTTTTGCTTTCTTTTTTTTCGATAATTTTATTTGTTTTTTTATCCTCAGTTTTTTTTTCAATTATCGTTTTTGGCTCTAATATAATTTTTTTGGGCTCAATTTTTTTATCAATAGTAGCAATATTTGTTAGGTTCTTTGGTTTTTCTTTAGGTTCGATAAGGCCAGAATAGGCTTTGTTTATAAAACAAAACGTTAATAGCAATGTTATTAATAAATCTTTTAGGATTTTCATAATCTACTTAATTAATTTTTGTTTTGTGTTATAGATTTCTCTAAATATACAAGATTTTATTATGTTTAAAGGTTCAATTACAGCTTTAGTTACTCCATTTAAAAATAATCAATTAGATGAAGATAGCTACGAAAAATTTATTGAATTTCAGATTTCTAATGGAACTAATGGAATTGTTCCAGGAGGTACGACAGGAGAATCGCCAACTTTAGAGTATTTTGAACATAAAAAAATAATTGAAATCGCAGTTAAAGTTTCAAATGGAAGAATTCCTGTTATTGCTGGCACAGGTTCAAATTCTACTAAAGAGGCAATTGAGTTAACCAAATTTGCTGAAAACGCAAAAGCAGATGCAGCTTTAATAGTTACGCCATACTACAACAAACCAACTCAGGAGGGTTTGTACCAGCATTATAAAGCAATCAATGACAACTGCGGAATACCAATTATTATTTATAATATTCCTGGAAGATCTGTTGTCGATATGAGCGTAGATACAATGGCAAGATTATTTGAGCTTAAAAATATTGTAGGGGTAAAAGATGCGACAGGAGATCTTGACCGCGCAACTGCACAAAAAAATAAAATGGGTAATGAATTTATTATGTTAACAGGTAACGATGAAAATGCATACGAATTTAACAAAAGAGGAGGGGTAGGCTGTATTTCTGTTTCGTCTAATGTTGCTCCAAAATTGTGTTCTGAATTTCAAAAATTTTCTAATAATGGAAATGATATTGAAGCAAAAAAATTATTTGATCAATTATTAGAATTGCATCATGTTATGTTCGTTGAGAGTAATCCTGTCCCGGCAAAATATTCACTAAGTTTATTAAAACTTATGGAAGAAGATGTGCGCTTACCATTAGTTACTGCGACAGAAGAGTCTAAAAATAAAATAAGAAATATTTTAAAAAAAACCTCAATCATTTAAATGGCACCAAAAAATAAACCTGTAGACAACATTGTTTGTCATAACAGAAAGGCATCTTTTAATTATTTTTTTGAAGATTTATATGAAGCTGGAATAGAATTAGTTGGTTCTGAAGTGAAATCTTTAAGATTAGGAAAAGGTAATATTTCTGAATCATACGCTATTGATCAAGAAGGTGAAATATTTTTATTTAATTCTTACATACCATCGTATTTGCAATCTAGTTATAATAATCATGATCCAAGAAGATTAAGAAAACTTTTATTAAAAAAAAAAGAAATTAATAAATTAATAGGAAAGTTAAATAGAGATGGATACAGCCTTGTTCCCACTAGGTTGTATTTTAATAAAAAAGGTATAGCCAAACTTCAAATTGCACTTGGCAAAGGTAAAAAAAATTTCGATAAAAGAAATGTTAAGAAAAAAAGAGACTGGGAAAGAGAAAAATCACGCGTGCTAAGAAAAACTAGTTAATGATATATTCAGTTTATCTTTCTTTTGGCTCAAATCTTAGTTCTAAATTTGGATCTCCGGTTGATAATATAAAACAAGCATATTTAGAGTTGTTAAAATATGGATTTAAAATTAAAAAAAAATCATCATTTTATAAAAGTGTTGCATATCCAAATGCTAATGACCCAGAATTTATTAATAGTGTTGCATACATCACATGTCATCTTGAAGTAGAGCAATTATTAAAAATTATATTAAAAATTGAAAAAAAATTTGGAAGAATAAGAAATAAAAAAAACGAACCTAGAATATTAGATATTGATATTATTGATTTTAATTCAAAAAAACTATCTATCAAAAATGGTAATTTAAATTTAAAAATACCTCATGAGCATTTAGAAAGAAGGCTTTTTGTTCTTCATCCTTTAAAAGAAATAAACCCTAATTGGCAATCACCCATAAATAGTAAAAAAATTAGCTTAATTATTGCTAAGAATAAAATTAATAAAGACAATAAGATTACTAAGCTTTAGTTTTTTGATATACTTTAACTAATGTTAAATGAGCAACAATTAATTAATAAGATCAAAGTATATAATAATTTTATTGATGTAGATAAATTGAAAAAAGCATATGAATTTGCTGAAAGTGCGCATGCAACTCAAAAAAGACATTCTGGAGATCCTTACATTAGCCATCCTATTGCAGTAGCAAACATTCTTGCAGAATTACGTCTTGACGGTCCAACAATAACAACAGCACTCCTTCATGATACAATTGAAGATACAAATATTACTTATCAAGATGTTGAAAATAAATTCGGTAAAGAAATCGCAGATTTAGTTGATGGTGTAACTAAATTATCAAAACTAGAAAATCAGGGTAAAGAAATAACTCTTGGAGAGAATTTTAGAAAATTAATATTAGCAACGGCAAAAGATATAAGAGTTTTATTGGTAAAACTTGCTGATCGATTACACAATATGAGAACAATTAGCTCTATTTCTTCTGATGAAAAAAGAATGAGAATTGCTAAAGAAACTATGGAAATTTATTCGCCCTTAGCTGAAAGACTTGGAATGCATAGTATTAGAGATGAATTAGAAGACTTGGCTTTTAATGTTTTAAATACTGAAGCTAGATCAATGATTGTTGATCGAATAGAAAAAATTGCACCAAACACACAAATTTTATTTGAAGAGATTTCAAATGATATTTTAAGTTTATTAAGTGCAAATAAAGTCTTTGGAAAAATCACAGGTAGAGAAAAAACACCTTTTTCTATTTGGAGAAAAATACAGTCTAAAAGAGTTTCTTTAGAGCAAATAACAGATCTTATTGGCTTTCGAATAATTTTAGATAGTGTCGATGATTGCTATAAAGTGTTAGGAATTTTTCATCAAAAATGGAAAATGATACCAGGTAGATTTAAAGATTATATATCAACGCCAAAATCAAATAATTATAGATCCTTACATACAACTGTGATTGGACCAAAAAATCAAAGAATGGAAATACAAATTCGTACATCGAAGATGCAAGATTTTGCTGAAAGGGGTATTGCCTCTCATTGGATATATAAAGATAATGAAAAGTTCGATCAATCTACTTTGCGGAGCTATAATGGTTTGCAAGATTTAGTTGAGCTACTTGAAAGTGGAGAAAATCCAGAACATTATCTTGAGTATACTAAGTTACAATTATTCCAGGACCAAGTTTTTTGCTTTACACCAAAAGGCGCAGTTGTAAGACTTCCTAGCAACGCTACCCCTATAGATTTTGCTTATGCTGTTCATTCGGATGTGGGTGATACTTGCATTGGTGTAAAAATTAATGGAAAAGAATCTCCGTTACAAACTACGTTAACAAATGGAGATCAAGTAGAAATAGTTACATCAAATAAAAAATCTCCATCCATGCACTGGCTTTCTTTTGCAAAAACGGGAAAAGCTAGAGCTGCTATTAGAAAGTATTGGCACGATAAAATGCCAGTCAATAAAGAAAGCAAAATTCACAAAAGCAGTATCTGGGTTTTATTGAGTCATAAAGCCGGCACATTAGGGGAAATTTGTTCGTTAATAGGAAAAAATAAATGCAACATATTTAACGTTGAATTAGTTGATAAAAAAGAAGATTTCTTGAGCTTTATTTTTGATATCGAAATAAAAAATTTAAAAGATTTTACTAACTTAATATCTGAACTAAAGTTAAGATCTTTAAATTTTAAAATAATAAGAAATAGAAAGAAAAGTTAATGTTATCAGAGGAAGAAGTAAAAAACTTATTAGTAGAAACAGAAGCTTTATTAGAAGGACATTTTATTTTATCTTCTGGGTTGAGAAGTGACAAATATGTCCAATGTGCAAAATTACTTATGCACCCTGATAAATCTGAAAAAATTTGCAATTCTCTTTCTCAAAAAATTAAAAAAGAAAACCTTGATTTTGATATTGTTGTATCACCAGCTATTGGTGGAATAGTAGCGGGCTATGAAGTAGCACGAAGCCTTAAAGTACCATGTATATTTACAGAAAGGGTTAATGGCATATTTACTTTGAGAAGGGGATTTGACGTTAGAAAATTTAAGAGGGCATTGATTGTTGAAGATGTCATAACAACAGGTAAATCAAGCATTGAATGTGCA
>JAYONI010000025.1:0-1500 GCA_038121265.1 Candidatus Pelagibacteraceae bacterium
CCAGGATATGGAATTGATTATTGGCCAAAGAATGCAAGCATCATTCAAGTAGATATGAATCCAGATAGAATTGGTTTAACCAAAAAAGTTACCGTAGGAATTTGTGGAGATGCTAAATTAGTAACACAACAACTGTTATCCAAACTTTCACCAAATGCAGGTGACACAGATCGAGAAAATAGAAAAAATCTAATTCATCAAACTAAATCTGCATGGTTGCAAAAATTATCGAGCCTAGATCATGAAGATGATGATGAAGGAACAGTTTGGAATAAAGAAGCAAGAGAAAGAGATAAAGATAGAATGTCTCCAAGACAAGCTTGGAGAGCGATTCAAGCTGGAATGCCTGAAAATGTTATTATTTCAAGTGATATTGGAAATAACTGCGCAATAGGAAATGCATATCCTACCTTTGAAAAAGGAAGAAAATATTTGGCACCAGGATTATTTGGTCCATGTGGCTATGGCTTTCCATCTATTTTAGGAGCAAAAATTGGATGTCCTGATGTTCCAGTAATCGGATTTGCGGGCGATGGTGCATTTGGAATTAGTATGAATGAAATGAGTTCTTGCGCAAGAAAAGAGTGGCCAAGAATTACCATGGTTATTTTTCGAAATTATCAATGGGGTGCTGAAAAAAGAAATTCTATTTTATGGTTTGATAATAACTTTGTTGGTACAGAGTTAGATCCAGAATTAAGCTATGCAAAAGTTGCAGAAGCTTGTGGTTTAAAAGGTGTAACTGTTAGAACCATGGAAGAAACAACGGAAGCAATCAAGCAGTCTTGTGAGGATCAGAAAAAAGGTATCACTACTTTTATTGAAGTCATTCTTAATCAAGAATTGGGTGAGCCTTTTAGAAGAGATGCAATGAAAAAACCAGTTTCTGTTGCAGGTATTAAAAAAGAGGATTTTAAACCTCAAAAATCTTTAGCTTAAAATTTATTTTTAATCTAATTTATAAAGGTAAGCACTTAAATATCTTAAGAGGACTATGGAACAAGCAATTATTCTTTTACAGATTATTTTAATTGACCTAGTCCTAGCTGCTGACAATGCAATTATTATTGGAATGTTAGCTTCAAAATTCCCCCCTGAAATTAAAAATAAAATTTTATTTTGGGGTGTTGGAGCGGCTGTTATTGCAAGAATATTTTTTACTTTAATCGTTGCTTACTTATTAAATATTCAGGGGCTTAAACTTGTTGGTGGATTGATTTTGCTTTGGGTTACTTACCGACTGTATTTAGATGTTATTAAAGAACAAGGAGGTGATGAAAAAAAAATACAAGT
The DNA here is from genome assembly GCA_038121265.1 of Candidatus Pelagibacteraceae bacterium. Classification (GTDB taxonomy): domain Bacteria; phylum Pseudomonadota; class Alphaproteobacteria; order Pelagibacterales; family Pelagibacteraceae; genus IMCC9063. The sequence goes on from JAYONI010000025.1 coordinate 1,294, forward strand.
AAAAAAAACTTCCTTAATGAGCGCAATCATCACAATTGCTGTTGCAGATATTAGTTTAAGTTTAGACAATGTTCTAGGAGTAGCGGGAGCCGCTAAGGACCATTATGTATTACTTATTTTTGGTTTAGCTTTATCAATTGTCATGATGGCAACCATGGCAAATTATATTGCAAAATGGGTTAAAACATACAAGTGGATTGGCTGGTT
>JAYONI010000025.1:1600-3590 GCA_038121265.1 Candidatus Pelagibacteraceae bacterium
ATTGTTGCTTTAATAATTTTCAAATTTGCTGTGATTACAGATCCTGCGGGTAATATTACAGGATTAACAGGACTGGGGAATGCCATGTACAATTCATCTTTGATGTGGGTGGTAGCTTTGGCTCCTTTGGGAATTGTGATGTATATGAGCTTCGGGATCAACAGTATGAGTACCGCAAGAGCTCAAACTGTATTTTGGATTTTTGCTGGATTAATGGGAGCTTCTTTATCTTCCATATTTGTTGTTTATACAGGAACAAGTATAGCTAGAGTTTTCTTTATTACTGCAGCAACTTTTGGCGCAATGAGTTTGTATGGTTACACTACAAAAAAAGACCTAACAGCATTTGGATCTTTTTTAATGATGGGACTAATAGGTATCATCATTGCATCTATTGTTAATATTTTCTTGAAATCAACTGCCATGCATTTTGTAATTTCAATTTTGGGTGTGCTTATTTTTGTAGGTTTAACTGCTTATGATACTCAAAAAATTAAAAGTATGTATTTAGAGAGTGATGGAAATGAAGTTATGAGCAAAAAAGCTATCATGGGTGCATTAACATTGTACCTAGACTTCATTAACTTGTTCATTATGTTATTGAGATTATTTGGGCAAAGAAGATAATTAAATTTTAAAATTTAAATAATAATTAAGGCTCTCAATTAAATGTTGAGAGCCTTTTTTATTTATTCCCAGAACATTTTTTAGAACAATATTTTACCTCGTCCCAGCACCTTTGCCATTTTTTTCGCCAGACAAAGGGTAGGCCACAAGTTTTGCAAATTTTAGAAGGTAAGTGTTTCTTGTTACCCTTCATTTTATTTTACTAATTTTAATTTTCTTTTATTGATGACCTCTAAAATATTTTTAAGTTCTGGTGATTTTTTAAGAATAATACCTGATTGATCTTTGATCAAAAATTTTTCATTTTTTTTTAATGAATTTAAATTTTTTATTATTTGATAAAGAGGTTTCTCTGTAGCTTTTCTATAAATATCAAATCCAACAGCATTTTTATTAATAAAAATGGCATAATCTTTCCATTCACCCATGGACACCATAAACCCATATAGGTTTAAAATTTCACCCAATTCTTTTTTATTGAAAAATTTTTCTTCTTCGAATTTTTGATTATGAATAACTTGATACTTAAACATTAATTATCAATTTTATACTTATTGATAACAGATATTTGAAAAATAGTAAAAATGATCGTAATGGGTAAAATACCAAATACTTTAAATTGAACCCACAAATCCTCTGTTTGCGTTCTCCATACAAATTCATTCAGCAGGGCTAAAAAAATAAAGAAATAAATCCAACGGTCAGTTAAAATTTCCCATCCTTCATCAGCTAATTTAAGATTATCTCCAAGCACTTTTTTTAATAAAGAAGTTTTTAAAATTAGCTTTCCGTAAAGAAGAATAAGAGCAAAAATAACATTCACAATAGTTGGCTTCATATAAAAGAATGTTTTGTCATTGAAATACAAAGTTAGACCTCCAAAGCCCGCAACTAATATAGCTCCTATAAGGGGCATTGCAGGAATTCTTTTTTCCGTAAGATAAATAACCAAAATTGAGATAGCAGTTGCTATAATCAAGGGTAAAATGGCTTCTTCCATTCCATATTTTTTGTAAAAAATAAAAAAAATTAGTAATGGACCGAAGTCTGTAATAAATTTGATTAAAGATTTATTCATGAAGTTTTTATTCTATTTTTTTATCCTGTTTTCTTCTTTAACGCAAAGCTTACATGCTAAATCTTTTTCATATGATGTGTATGGTCTTAATATCAAATTTATGGAAATGAATTTTTTTCAAAAGAATAATAATCAATTTTCAGTAGAGGGTCATAGCAAAGGATTATTAGATATTTTTGTTCAAGTGGAAGCCAATGGAGAAACGATCACAAATAATAATAAAGTAGATTACAAATTTCATTATCAAAAAAAAAGTAAGGAAAGAACAACTTTGATATCATTTCA
>JAYONI010000025.1:3690-7711 GCA_038121265.1 Candidatus Pelagibacteraceae bacterium
AATAAAGACGGTCTTTATTTAAGATCTACAAACTAATCCATCAAGTTCGCCTTAAATAGAACATGTTTAGTTCCATTCACGGTCATATTGATATTGTACTTAATCATCAATTGTCCAGTTTAGAACCTTTGTCCCAAATCTCCCTTCTCTAAACTGGACAAACTTTGTCACATTTCTTAGTTATTTTTTTTCTATACTCTTTTCTTAAATGTTTAATCTGCTGCAATTAAAAAAAATATTTCAACTAGGTGATAATTTTTTTTATTGGTTAAAAATTATTTTTTTGTCCATTATTATTTTTGGATTAATCATGTCACTTTGGATTTCACCAAAAGATTATTTGCAAGGAGAAACAGTGCGTATCATGTATGTGCATGTTCCTGCATCTTGGCTTGCTTTAATGATATTTTCAGCAATGGGATTATTTTCAATTATCACATTAATTTTTAAAATTAGAGTATTTACTTTGTATGCTAAAAGTTTAGCTCCAATCGGATTTACCTTTTCTCTAATTTCTGTTTTTACAGGATCGCTGTGGGGTCAGCCAACTTGGGGAACGTTTTGGACATGGGATGCAAGATTAACCTCTATGCTAGTATTAGTGTTTCTATATATTTTTTATATTTTATCTTGGAGTGTAATAAAAAACTTTTTTACGGCAGAAAAAATATCATCGATTGTTGCAATTCTTGGCTTGGCTAATATTCCTATTATTAAATTTTCCGTGGAGTGGTGGAATACATTGCATCAACCAGCTAGTATTAAATTAACTGAGGCACCAGCTATTCATACTTCCATGCTCACACCTCTGATTATCATGTTTGTAGGATTTGCTTTTTTTTCATTATTTATTTTTTTAGTTCGATACAAATCAGAAGTACTTAAGCTAAAAGAATATAATCTTAAAAAATCGAGTAAATAGGTACAAAAACTATTTGTTTTTAACTTATAGACATTAGGTCACGTTCTCATATCCCTAATATCTTCATATTTTATTCCCATGAGCCCTGCTGCTAAAAAAAGAACAATTTATTTTTTAATCTCAATTATTACCTTCATTATTATTGCTCGATTTGTTTATGTTTCATTAAATGCCAACACCGTTTATTTTTTTTCACCTACTGATCTTAAAAATATTAGTGAAAAACCCAATGGCATTATTCGAGTGGGAGGCCTTGTAAAAAAAGGTTCTTTTGCAGAAAATAAGCAAAAACAAATTTATAGTTTCGTTATTACGGATTTAAATAATGATATTTATGTTGAGTATGAAGGATTGTTGCCAAATTTATTTCAAGAGGAAAAAGGAGCTATTGTAGAGGGTAAATTAAAGGATAAAAAATTTTTAGTAGGAAATAAAATTTTAGCTAAGCACGATGAAAATTATATGCCACCTGAAGTAGCAGATGCATTAAAGAAAAGCGGCAAATGGAATAAAAAATATGATTAGCAGTTTTGGTTATTATAGTTTGCTAACTGCTACCCTGTTAAGTTTGTTTGAAATTATAACCTATATAAAAAATTATAATCAAAAAAACCATATAGCTCATCAATTTATTTTTTATAAGTTTAGTTTTTACTTAATTATTATCTCTTTCGTTTTACTAATTATTTCTTTTGCTAATTCTGATTTTTCTATTATTTCCGTGTACGAAAATTCACATACCGCTAAACCCTTATTTTATAAAATTGCTGCAACTTGGGGTAATCATGAGGGGAGCATTTTATTATTTATTTTAGTCATATCTGCTTATGGTTATTGTTTTATTATAAGTAAAAGAAAAATAGACAATCATCTAAAGGCAACAGTAGTTTTTATTCAAAATATACTTCTAATTATTTTTTTATTTTTTCTACTTTTTACCTCCAATCCTTTTGAGAAAATTTTACCTATTCCAAATGAGGGATTAGGGCTTAATCCGATTTTACAAGATCCACTGCTTGTTATTCATCCACCTTTTTTGTATTTGGGCTATGTTGGTTTTTCTTTAATATTTAGCTTAACTTTAGCAGCACTCATTAATGATCAGTTCAATATTGATTGGTCTAAACTTGCAAAAAATTGGATTTTTTTACCATGGACTTTTTTAACTGTGGGAATTGGACTGGGATCTTTTTGGGCTTATTATGAATTGGGCTGGGGAGGATATTGGTTCTGGGATCCAGTTGAAAATGCATCCTTAATGCCATGGATTGCAGCGACAGCATTAATCCATTCTGTTTTGGTTATGGAAAAAACTGGCAAATTATTTAGCTGGACTGCGATACTAGCGCTTTTAACTTTTATTTTAAGTTTATTTGGAACATTTTTAGTTCGATCTGGAGTGTTAAACTCAGTTCATGCTTTTGCAAATGATCCTGAAAGAGGACTTTATATTTTAATTATTATTTCCTTACTTGCTTTTATTTCTTTATCTTTATTTATTATAAAAATACCAAAACAAACTAATGAGAATCATTTTACTTTTTTAAGTAGAGAAAATGTAATTGTAATTAATAATTATTTTTTAATATTTTTTTTAACAGTTGTCATCATTGGAACCATTTATCCTATTTTATTAGCTGCTATAGTAGGAAAAAGTATTTCCGTAGGTCCTCAATATTATAATTCTATCTTAGCCCCATTTGTTTTTATTTTTTTACTACTAATGGCAACTGGACCTTTTATGAAGTGGAAGCAATCTGCTTTTTTTTATTACAAAAATACATTTATTAGTTTTTTATTACTTTCAGTATTGATTGTGATTGCTCTAGCTGTATTGTTACAGCAATTCAATCCACTATTCTTGTTAGGTATTTTAACTTCTTGCTATTTAATTATTTCAATTTTTGTTGATATTTTTTATAAAAAAAATTTTAAACTGATTGTTATAAATTTAAGTAGATTTTTTTCTCACCTTGGATTTGCTATTTTAATTTTATCTATCACATTAAATTATTTTTTTTCAAAAGAGTTAACAACTAATATTAAACTCGGAGAAAATATAGCATTTGATCAATTTTCCATTCAATTTAAAGATTCCAAAACAAAAAATGAAAGTAATTATCAAGAATTATTTGGAACTTTTGATATCAAAAATGAAAATATGCTTATTGAACTTCATCCAAGTATCAGAAAATATATACAACCTTCACAATTTACCTCTGAAACTAGTATTAAAAATAACGGTATGTCTGATTATTACATGGCAATGGATTATTCGAGTGTGCAATCAGAGGGAATAGGAATAAGATTTTATTATAATTATTTTATTCGCGGTATTTGGTTATCTTTTATCTTAATAACTGTAGGTGGATGTATTAGTTTTTATACAAGGCGATATGACAACAAAATCTAAATTATCATTATTAGCATTTATTTTACTAATTTTTTTTGGTTCTTTTTATTTTTCCCTACAAACTAAATTAAAGAATGATGATCTGGTAATGATTAATAAAATGCTGCCAGCAATTAAACTCCAATCTTTGCAAGATGATAGTTATGTGGAATTGCCCTTACAAAATAAGAAAAATTTTTATTTGATTAATATTTGGGCATCTTGGTGCGTTCCTTGTAGGCAGGAGCATCCATTATTAATGCGTCTAAAAAAAGAAAATAATTTAGCGATATATGGCATTAATTATAAAGATAATAAAAGTAATGCTGAAAAGTTTTTGGAGGAACTAGGAAATCCTTATTTTTTTTCTGGTTCAGATAAAGATGGATCTAAGTCAATTGAAATTGGAGCATACGGTGTTCCAGAGAGTTATTTAATTACCCAAGATGGTAGAATAATGTTGAAATTTGTTGGTCCCATTTCTAACGCAAATTATCAACAAATTGTACAAAACATAAAATGAAAAAAATTTTAATTTTAATTTTTATTAATATTTTTTTATCATCCGTATCATTAGCAGATGACAAACAAGCAATCGATATTTATAAAAAAATTAGATGTTTAGTTTGCCAAGGTCAGTCCTTGCACGATTCGAACTCAGATTTTGCAAAAGATCTAAAAAAAATTATTAAAGAAAAATTAGACAA
>JAYONI010000026.1:0-7463 GCA_038121265.1 Candidatus Pelagibacteraceae bacterium
TAAGAAAAGTTGCTGAAAATGATTATAGCAACCTTGGTGATACTTCGACTTTAGCAGATCCAAGTGTAGTGCAAAGTTTAATTGATAACAGATTAAACAAATAAATTAAAAATCGGTAACAATACCTTTTTTTTCCCAGTCACCATAACGAGTGGGCTCTGGACCCTTGGGTCCGTCTATTTCTTTTGCATTTGTTGTATGCTCTTTATTAAAAGTAATAATTTTACTGATGCGCTCTTTTTCTTCTAATAAGAAATTAAATTGCGCATCACATCCGGCAATAGGAGTTGGATAATTGGAAATTTGTTCGTTAATATTTTTTAGTTGCTCGATAAGTTTATTATTATCTTCTTCTTTTCTTTTTTTTGTCTCTTCTAAAGATTCATTAGCAATATCTTGAAATGATTTCATTGTTGTTAGCCCAATGTATTAAAAGCAATTAACTTAGCAAAATCTTTTTTTAAATTATCCCACTTTAATTGCATGGAACGAATGACAATACTTTTGTCTAATTTTTTTAATTCCTCAGCAATCGGAGCCCATCTATACAAAGCATAAGAACTTTTTTCAAAGCACTCACCTTCGCAATAAGTTTTCCAATGAATAGATTTCACTCTTTCATCAAAATCTTTGATTGCGTTTTGATAAATAGATTCCTCTAATCCATTTTTTTTTTCACCGTCTAAAATTCGGTAAAAAACATCTGAAGCTAGATCCATATTGGTACAAAGATTATTTCTTGCTAAAAAAGAAAAACAATAAAGACAAAAATCTTGGATTGAGACCACATAAATATTCCATTTCGCAATGTTAATCGAAATAGAAAATTGCTCATCACCAAACATCATGACATGCCTTGTGCCAATTCTTGTTTTTAAATATCCATAAAGTGTATGTTGGGTAATAATTGCAGATTTGGTTTGGATAAATTTTTCTAAATCCTCCATATTGTTAATTTTTTCCTGACGAGCAAAAATTTTTTTTAGAGGATCAAAAAAATATTCCTTGAGAGCGCTTAGATGTTCATCAATTTGCTGCTTTGTAATCATAAAGACTGAATACCAAATATTCGAAATTATGTACGATTTTATTAGATTTTGTGCATTTGCAAAAGAAAAAATAACAAATAAACAGAAAATTTAAAAAATTTAACTTTGACTTCTTTTTTTACATAAATATTGTTGTTCGAATTAATTAATTAATAACCTTAAGGGGGAAACAATGGCATCAAAAAACCACGAAGCGCATTGGGAAAAGACGAAAGGGTTAATGAGAATTACATTAGCTCTATGGTTCTTTTTCGGATACGTAGTTTTCATGTTTGGTCATGACATTAATTCCATGAGTTTTCTCGGTTATCCATTAGCTTATTATATGACGGCACAAGGTTCACTTGCTGCATTCGTAATAATAATCTTCTGGTCGACTGGAAAACAACAGGAGATTGATGAAGAGCATGGCGTGAGCGATGAAGGGAGGAGCGACTAATGTTTAAAGGAAAATTTGTAGACAATCTTCCAAAAATATACGGCACATACACAGGAGGTTTCCTAGCATTCTGTCTATTAATGGCAATTTGCGAAGCAAACGGTATGTCCGCTAAAACAATTGGAATTCTGTTCGTAGGATTTACAGTATTTATCTATGCATTTATTGGATATCTATCCAGAACGATGCAAGCTAGTGCTTACTACGTAGCAGGTCGAGAAGTGCCGACAGTATTTAACGGTATGGCAACAGCTGCCGACTGGATGTCCGGTGCATCTTTCGTAGCTATGGCAGGTGGAATTTACTTCGGTGGATACACTTACATGGCATTCTTAGTAGGTTGGACAGGAGGATATATCCTTGTGTCATCCTTATTAGCACCATATTTGAGAAAATTTGGATGTTACACAGTGCCTGATTTTATTGGAACACGATACGGTGGAAACCTTGCAAGGTTTGCCGCGGTGTTGGTTCTAGTATTAGCATCATTCACTTACGTGACTGCCCAAATTAACGCAACAGGTACAATTGCTTCTAGAGCTTTAGGAATAAAGTTTGAAGTAGCGGTCTATGTAGGACTTGCAAGTATCTTGATGTGTTCAATGCTTGGTGGAATGCGAGCGGTTACTTGGACCCAAGTGGCTCAGTATATCGTTCTAATCATAGCTTACTTGCTTCCAGTTTTCTGGATCAGTAACAAAATCGGAGCAGGCTTCTTCCCTCACTTTATGTTAGGTGACGAAGTGCAAAGAATAGCCGAGTTAGAGAAAACATTAGGCTTAACGAAAAATAGTGCGGCTGCATTAAAAGCTGCTAAAGTTCCAGGAGGATTAGCTTACATTTCTAATCCACATTCTGCTGTGCCAGCAGGCGCAATGGCTGCTTGGAAATTTATTTCGTTAGCAATTTGTATGATGGTAGGAACAGCTTCTTTACCGCATATCCTAATGAGATACTTTACAACTCCTAGCGTAAGTGCAGCAAGAAGATCAGTGGCTTGGTCATTGTTCTTTATTTTCTTGCTATACTTCTCAGCTCCAATGTTAGCAACTCTTTCAAAAATTGCTTTGATCGATCCGAATATTCCAACTTCGATTATCGGTAAATCAATTGCTGAAGTGCAAGGCATTAAATGGGTGAAAGAATGGACTGACGTTGGACAAGTGTTTATCGCTGACTTAAATGGCGATGGCAAACTTGGACTTAACGAGTTCTTCATGCGAAGCGGAGTTGTTGTGTTAGCAACACCAGAAGTTGCAGGATTACCATATGTGATATCAGGACTAGTTGCGGCCGGCGGTATGGCAGCTGCGATGTCTACAGCAGATGGTTTAATTCTTGCGATCTCAAACGCATTATCACATGACGTTTATTACAAAATGATTGATCCAAAAGCGGACACAGCAAAAAGACTAATTGTTGCTCGTGTACTACTAGTTGTGGTTGGTTTATTTGGAGCTTACATCGCTTCAATGAGACTAACTGGAATTTTAGGTTCCGTTGCTTGGGCATTCGATTTTGCAATGTCAGGATTATTCTTCCCACTAGTACTTGGTGTATGGTGGAAGAGAGCAACAAGAGCAGGAGCAATTGCTGGAATGCTAGGTGGACTAGCAGCAGGTACTGCTTACCTAATCTACGTTGGTCCGAAGTTTATGGCTCAAACTCCATGGTTAGGAATTGACCATTTACGTTTTGGTATAATCGGAGCACCAGTATGTTTAATATTGATGATCGTTGTAAGTTTAGCGACTGAAGAACCAGATGCTAAAACTCAACAAATGGTTGATGATATTAGAATCCCTACTGGTAAGACGGTTAGCGGACTAGAGTAATCTAAAAACTATTAAAATTAAAAGGGGCGAATTTGTTTTCGCCCCTTTTTTATTATAAAATCCCAATATGAATATAAGTCCATCCATCTTAGTTATCGATTATGTTATGGGTGTTGTTATGTGGACTCTCATCGGAAGAGCCGCAATGAATTTTTTTCAAAAAGAAGACTCTGAATTTTTTTTCATGAAGGCATTTGTAAAACTAACCAATCCTATCATTCGAATGTTTCATTTTATTACTCCAGGTTTTTTGATTAAACCTATGGTACCCTTGTATGTTGCATGGTTTTTTTTCATGTTTCGTTTTTATTTGATGCCCTATCTGTTAGGATATTCAGTCATGGGCATGCTTTCTTTTCCTCTAGAAAGCGAAATCACAAGTTTTTTGGTTACCCTATTTAGTAAGCAACACTAAAAAATCCACAGCTAAACGATATATATTTTTTTGTTTTTTAAGTTATTAGGACTATAACTATTGAAACAATTAAATGACAAAATCCCTTAAAATAGCACCGTCTATTCTTTCATCTGATTTCAGCAAACTTGGAGAAGTGTTGCAATCTTTAAATACCTCTGGAGCTGACATGGTGCATGTTGACGTCATGGATGGTCATTTTGTTCCCAATATAACTTTTGGTCCACCAGTAATAAAAAAAATTAGACAATATTCCTCTCTACCGTTTGATGTTCATTTGATGATAGCACCAGTGCACAAATATATTAAAGATTTTGCAGATGCGGGTGCCGATATTATTACCATACACCCTGAGGCTACAGAGGATCTTCCAGCCAGCATCAAACTGATAAAATCACTGGGGAAAAAAGCTGGCGTATCTTTAAATCCTGAAACGCCCGTTGATAAAGTTTTACCAGTATTAAATTCTATAGACCTTGTGTTAATTATGAGTGTGAATCCTGGCTTTGGTGGTCAATCATTCATGTCGGAAGTTTTGCCTAAAGTACAACATTTACGAAAAGTAATAGATGAAAAAAAACTATCAGTCGAAATAGAAATTGATGGTGGAATTGATTTTGTTACAGGTAAATTAGCAAAGGAAGCTGGCGTTGATATTTTAGTTTCAGGAACTACGTTATTTAAAGACGAAAATAATCTTAAAAACAATATAGATCAATTACGCAATTGTTAATTATTTCATAAATGAAAATTTCATTTGTAAAATTATGGATCATCTCTTTATGGAGATTATTGAAAAATAAAATTCGGACCTTTTATTTTAACAGCCAACAATATAATCAATCACTCAAAGCTACACCTGCATCAAGAAATTACGACATACATAATGCTCATATTCTAGGAGAATTACAGGACAAAAATACCAAAAATTATATTTTAGCTAAACAATTTAAAAAAAATCTTTGGAAGATTGACAGTTTAAAACAAGAACGAATAGATAACCTGCATAAATTTTCTTGGTTACCTCACGTAGATATAAAAAAAGAAAAAGACTTAGCAAAAATAATTATTGATGCTTGGTTAGAAAAAAATAATAACTTTCAATTTTCAACATGGGATTTATTAATAGTAGCTAATAGAATTATATTTTGGATAACTAGTCCAAGTCTTACTATTCGTCATGATGATTTGATTTATCGAACCAAAATAACCAACAGTATTCTTAAACAGTGTATTCACTTATCGAAAAATATTTCTCATCTTCATAACAAAAAAGATAGAATTTACGCCCTTTTTTCACTGATTTTAGCAGGAACAACCTTTGAAGGTCATAAAAAATTTGCAGACAACTCTTTAAAGATTTTAAACAATCAACTGAAAAATATTTTAGACAAAAAAGGTGTAGTTGAAAGTCGTAATATTCAAGATCAATTTTGGATCTTGCATCATTTAATTCTTATTAAAGAAAGTTTATTTCTTGCCCAGTACCCGATGCCTGAATTTTTAGAGGAACGCATAGAGCAATTGGGGAAAATTTATGCATCGCTTTTATACTCCAATGAAACCATCCCTTTATTTAATGGAGCAAAATATTATGACTGTTCAAACTTTAATCAATTTATTAAGTCCAAAGGTTATAAATTTACAAAAGATAATAATGAAAGCCATTTCTTATTCGGTAAAATAAAAAAATTAGAAGTAATCATGGATACTAACAATCCACCTTCTGATTTTTATTCTCAAGATTATCAAGCAGGATGTTTATCTTTTGAAATGATGTATGCTGGAACGAAAATTATTACAAACTGTGGATACGCAAATAACTTTTCAAAAGAACTTGCTTATTTAAGTCAATCAACTGCAGCTCATTCTTGTTTAACGATTAATGATACTTCATCATGCATTTTTCAAAAAAATCCTTTGATTAAACAATATCATGGCAATTCCTTATTGAAAAAACTCAAAGTGTACAAAAGAGAATTTTCTAATGACAAAATATCCTTTTCTTTATCGTCAGCACATAATGGTTACCAAGAAAAATATGGTACGTTATTTGAACGAACCATTATTGGAAACGAAGAACAAAAACTTATTCATGGAGAAGATACATTAATTGTATCTAAAAATGATTATGCTTTTTTAAATTTTTCTATTCGTTTTCATGTAATGCCAGAAGCCAAGCTTATACAGACACATGGTGGCGATGTGCTTATAAGTGTTGAAAATCAAGGGTGGAAGTTCAAGTCGCCTGGCCAAGATATCAGCATCGATAATAGTCTTTACTTTGCAGATTCTGAAAAAGTTGAAGAAACAAAATGTATTGTGATCGAAGGCACATTGAATAAAGAAGTAAATAAAATCTTATGGTCTCTAGAAAAAAGCAACTAATGGAGTATAAACGTTAACTCAATGTCCTTAAAAAAAATATCCAGAGCTTTAATTTCTGTATCCGACAAAACCAATCTAGAACAGGTACTAGCAACTTTAAAAGAATTCAATGTTGAAATTATAAGTACAGGTGGAACTTACAAATTCATTAAAGATAAGGGGTATGAGTGTATTGAAATCTCTAACTATACTGGATTTCCTGAAATCATGGATGGTAGAGTAAAAACACTACACCCAAAAATTCATGGTGGTCTTTTAGGTGATCTGGACAAAACCAATCACACAAGTGCAATGAAGGAAAATGCTATTGATGAAATTAACTTGGTCATTGTTAATCTTTATCCATTTGAAGCTAAGCTTTTAGACCCAGCCTCCACAAAAGAAATTTTAATTGAAAATATTGATATTGGTGGACCCTCGATGCTTCGGTCAGCAGCTAAAAATTTTAAACATGTCACAGTTTTACCTAATGTTAAATATTACGAAGAATTTATCACTATCTTAAAACAAAATAATGGTTCAACAGATTTACATTTTAGACAAAAGATGGCGAACGAAACGTTTAATGAAACTGCCTATTACGACTCGATGATTTCAAATTGGATGAATCAAATTCACGATAATAAATTTTCAGATAAAAAAACAATTGGAGGAAAAATTGTTTCACAACTTCGTTATGGAGAAAATCCTCACCAAGAAAGTGCGGTTTATGAAATACCAGGAAATTTTGACGGCTTTTCTAAACTCAAACAATTACAAGGTAAGGAGCTTAGCCATAATAATTATCTCGATAGTTACAGCGCTTATAATCTTGTTACTGATTTTGACCCAAAAAAGCCAATTTGCGCTATAATTAAGCATAATAACCCATGTGGCTGTGCAGTAGACCCTAACGGCACAAATGCTTATTTAAAGGCCCTTAGTGGCGATCCAATTAGTGCTTTTGGAGGGGTAGTAGCTTTAAATTACACCATTAATGCTGAACTGGCAGCTGAATTAGTTAAAACGTTTTATGAAGTCATTTTAACACCTTCAATTGATAAAGAGGCTCTTGCAATTTTAGCTCAAAAGAAAAATTTGCGAGTACTAGAATATGCTTTGCCAGAAAAAAATAAAATACAACATCTAACTTTTTTACAAAAAACTTTTTTAGCCCAAGATGAGAATACCAAAATTTTAAGTAAAGCAGATTTAAAAATTGTAACGAAAAAAAAACCAACAGATCAAGAAATTGAAAACTTACTGTTCGCTAATCAAATTTGTAAACATGTTAAATCAAATGCTATTGTAATAACAAAAAATAATACAACACTAGGTGTTGGCGCCGGACAAACAAG
>JAYONI010000027.1:0-7126 GCA_038121265.1 Candidatus Pelagibacteraceae bacterium
CGTGAAAATATGAATACTGGATTAAAAACTGTTTTTTTAGTTATTGGTTTTTTGCTGATCATCTTGGGTTTCTTTATGATCATTCCCTACATTGTAGAAATTACAATTGGAGACAAAACTCACACTTTTTTATTCTCATCTATTTTTTCCATTTTTATTGGTTCTTTAATGGTTATTTCAAACCAAACTGAAGATAAAATGCTTAATATTAAACAAGCATTTATGATGACTACTTTTTCATGGGTAGCAATAACATTATTTGCTTCTATCCCATTCATGTACTCGTCATTAAATTTGTCTTTCACAGACTCATTTTTTGAATCTATGTCAGGAATTACTACCACTGGATCGACGATCTTAGATAATATTGAAAAAGCCTCTAAGGGAATTTTGATCTGGCGAGCTATTTTACAGTGGCTAGGTGGCATTGGTATTATTGTGATGGCCATTACTGTATTGCCTTTATTAAACATTGGGGGAATGTCTTTGTTTAAGTCTGAAGGAATAGAATTTGAAAAAATTCTTCCAAGTTCTCAAGCTATTGCTTTAGCAACCACAAAAATTTATTTTATCCTGACTGTAATTTGTGCGCTTTCCTTTTGGATATTCGGAATGAATTTTTTTAATGCTGTAGCACATGCTTTAACAACTATTTCTACTGGTGGTTTTTCAACACATACTAAATCCATTGGATTTTATGATTCTGTTGTAATAGAAACCATCGCGATGATTTTTATTATTGCAGGTAGTATTCCTTTTTTAACTTACTTAAAATATTTAAAAGGTGATAAAAAAGCTTTTTTTACCGATGATCAAATCAAAGGTTTTTTACAATTTGTAGTATTTGCAAGCATTATCATCATTACCTACTGCTACTTCTTTGTAAAAGAATCTATTCCACACAATATTAGAGAATCTGTATTTAATGTTGTCTCTATTATTACTGGAACAGGATTTACCACTGAAGACTTTGGTGCATGGGGAAATTTTTCTATGTTTTTCTTTTTAATACTAATGTTTGTAGGTGGATGTACAGCCTCTACTACTTGCGGAATAAAAATTTTTAGATTTCAAATTGTTAATTTGTTTATTAGCAAGCAAATAAAGCAAATTATTTATCCTAATGGAGTATTTCCCATTAAGTATAAAAATCAAATTATTAACGAAGGTATCTTAACCTCTGTTTTAACTTTTGTTTTTTTATATATTTTTATTTATTTCATTCTTTCCGCTTTATTAACTATGACCGGTCTAGATTTTGTTACTTCAATATCTGCTGCTGCTACGGCTTTATCAAATGTTGGTCCTGGACTTGGAGATGTGATTGGGCCCAATGGTAATTTTAAAACGCTACCTGATTTATCGAAATGGTATTTGAGTTTTGCTATGTTATTAGGAAGACTAGAATTGTTTTCCGTCTTAGTATTTTTTCTTCCTTCTTTCTGGAGAGACTAGCTTAAACACCAATCAATTATGGCTTTTTGACCATGCAGTCTATTTTCTGCTTGTAACCAAACGACTGATTGTTTGCCATCAATCACGGAACTAACAACTTCTTCCTCTCTTGCTGCAGGCAAAACATGCATAAAAATTGCATCTTTAGCAGCATAGCTCATTAATTTTTCATTTACCTGATAAGGCTTTAATTCTTTCTTTTTTTTCTTAACATTCACATTGTCCCCCATCGAAATCCATTTATCACACATAATACAATCAACCCCTTTTACTGCTTTTAGAGGATCAGAAATAATTTGAATATTTCCCTTTTTAGATTTTGCCCAATCTAAAATTTTTTTAGATGGCATGTAACCTTTAGGACAAGCAATATTTAATTGAAAATCAAACTGGACTGCCGCCTCAATAGCAGAATTTGTAACATTATTTCCATCTCCAACCCAAGCAACTTTAGCGCCTTGAATTGAACCTCTTGTTTCTTCAAACGTAAGTACATCACTTAATAATTGGCAAGGATGTGAGTGATCGGTTAATCCATTAATCAAAGGAACGGTAAGAAGTTTAGACAATTCTATTAATGAATTATGTGCAAATGTTCTAAACATTACAATATCAGAGAAAGAAGATATTACTTTAGCAGTATCTTCAATTGTTTCTTCTCCTTTGCCAAGATGCATATCTTGTGAATTCATCACAATTGTTTGTCCACCAAGTTGTCTCATAGCCAAATCAAATGAAAGTCTAGTTCTAGTAGATGGTTTTTCAAAAATCATTAAAAGCAACTTGTCTTTCGCTGAACTTTTTTCACTAACGACAACTTTTCCTTTATTAGAACATTTTTTCTTTCTTCTTTTCGCTTCATTAAGAATACCTCTTAATTCTTGTTTGCTAATATGACTTAAATCTAAAAAATGTTTCATTTTATTATTTATAATTTTTACAAACCTGTTTGATAATTTTCACTGCTAAATCTATCTCGCTTTTTTTCACTGTCAGTGGTGGTAATAATCTTATTACATTTTCTGCAGCTCTAATAGTTAATAATTGATGATCCATTAATTTTTTAATAAATTTTGTCTGATCATGAAATAACTGAAGACCAATCATTAATCCAATGCCTCTCACTTCTTTAATGATATTAGGAAACTCTGCTTGAATTTTTTTTAACTCTGCATGAAAATAATTTCCCATTTTAGTAACGTTTTGCAAAAAAGCTTTTTTGGAAATAATATCTATCACTGCATTTCCAATACTCATCGCTAATGGATTGCCGCCAAAAGTAGATCCATGTGTTCCTGGAACCATTCCAGATGCTGCTTTCTTCGTCATTAAAACAGCTCCCATGGGAAATCCGCCACCAATTCCCTTAGCGATTGGAACAATATCTGGCTTTACTTTTGCATGTTCAAAAGCAAAAAATTTTCCCGTTCTTCCAATTCCACACTGTACTTCATCTAAAATTAATAAAATTTTCTTTTGATTGCATAATTTTCTTAAACCCTGCAAACACCATTTTGGTATTACTTTAATTCCACCCTCACCCACTACCGTTTCCACCATAATAGCTGCGGTATTTTTGGTTATAAGTTTTTTTAATTTTTTATGGTCACCAAACTGAAAATGGTCAAAACCTGCTACTTTAGGACCAAATCCTTCCGTCATTTTTTTAGATCCGCTAGCAAAAATAGTAGCTAAAGTTCTTCCGTGAAAAGAATTTTTAATACAAATAATTCTATTTTTATTAGGTTTGCCGATTGAATAAAAATATCTTCTTGCAACTTTAATGGCAGCCTCTGTCGCTTCTGCTCCACTATTTTGAAACAAAACATAATCAGCAAAAGTTTTTTGTTTAATTTTTTTTGCAAGCTGCTCTCCTTCTGGAATGATAAATGCATTAGATACATGCCAAACTTTTTTAGCTTGATAATTTAAGGCTTTCACAAGTTTTGGGTTTGCATGACCTAAAGAATTTACTGCAATACCTTGGACAAAATCTAAATATTTTTTTCCATTTGTTGCGTACAAAAAAGATCCATTGCCTTTTTTAAAAGCAATTTTTTTCCTGTTATAAGTTTTAGCTAAAGCGCTCATAAGTAATTAAAATTTAACTTTATAACCTTTGTTAAATAAAAAATAACAAATATACCAGATGAAAATATTAATTGTAGTAAGAAGTATTAATCCTGTAGTTATCGATCCATCCGCAACACCTAAAAATCCATATCTAAATCCATCAATCATATAAAAAAATGGATTAAATAAACTGATAGTTTCTAAATAAATATTTAAATTTTTTATTGAATAAAAAGTACCAGACAAAAAAGAAAGTGGAACAATGATAAAATTTGTAACAGCAGCCATATTATCAAATTTTTCAGCCCATAAACCAGCAACAAAGCCCAAGCCTGCAAGCATAGAACATCCCAGTAAAGAATAAATTAAAATTATTGAAACACTATAAATAGGTACGCTAATAAAAAACTCAGCAGCCAAAATTGAAAAAAAACCGACAATAATTCCTCTTGTAATACCTCCGCCAATCATTGCAGTAGTAACCTCAATAGCAGAAAGAGGAGGATAAAGAATATCAACAATATTTCCTTGTACTTTTGCAATCATCAACGATGAACTTGTATTAGCAAAAGCATTTTGCATCATTTGCATCGCGATTAATCCTGGAATTAAAAAAATAGTGAACTTATGCTCCAATACATCGGCTCTACTATTTCCAATTGCTAAACTAAAGACTCCTAAAAAAAGTAAAAAAGTTACAATAGGAGAAAGTACGGTTTGGAACCAAACATTAAAAAATCGTAAAACTTCTTTAGTATAAAGAGTATAGAGTCCAATCCAATTCACTCTCCCAAATCTTCTTGTTCCAATCTTGTATTTTTGCTCAATTGTTGTCATGGCTTACCTACTATCAATTAAAACACTAAAAATGCACAAAAATGTGGATATAATTAAAAAGCAGATTAAATGCATGAAAAATAAGGTTTTTTTAAACTATATATTGTGTTAAGTTTTGTTGCATATCCAACATATAGTACTATAACAACGCGCATGGCATGGACAGAAGAAAAAACTGAGCAACTAAAAAAACTTTGGGCAGAGGGACATACTGCTAGTCAAATATCAAAAATGCTAGGTGATGGCATATCAAGAAATGCAGTAATTGGTAAATCGCACCGACTAGGTCTGCAAGGAAGAGCTCAATCTAGAATGATTTCTGCTCCAAGAATTAATACTAGAGTTATGAACGAAAGCAATGCTCCAACTAGACAAAGAAGACCAAGAGGTTTGCGAGCTATTGTAATTGAAAAAGATTTTGAACCTGAAAATCCAATTCCTTTAGAAAAATTAACAGACAAAGTTTGCAGATGGCCGATAGGTCATCCAGATGAAAAAGATTTTTATTTCTGCGGAAGAACTGCGATGGAAGATAGAGTATATTGCAAACTACATGTGATGCATGCTTATCAACCAAAAGGTTGGAAAGACGATAAAGATAATGCTGGAAATGAAGAATTGCCAGAATTTATCGAGAAAAAAATTAAAACAGCTTAATTAAGCTTTCTCTTCATTTATTAAATTAACTAAATCTTGAAGAACTATATTTAGAAAAATTTAAATTAACTCCATCTTTGGATATTAATTTAGCAATTATACTTCCCGTCACAGCTCCTAACGTCCAACCAAGATGATGATGCCCAAATGCATAAAATATATTTGTATGATTTTTAGACTCACCAATAACAGGTACAAAATCTGGAAGGGTCGGTCTAAATCCCAACCAACTATCATAAGGATCAGGTAAGTTAGCTACTATTTTTTTTGACTCATCGGTAACATATTTAATTCTTTTTGGGTTAGGTGGATTATTTAAACCACCAAGCTCAACCGTTCCGGCAGCCCTCAATCCTTGTTCCATCGGAGTTAAATAAACCCCTGAGTCCAGTGAGCATACAGGACGTTTAATCATATTCTCACAATCTTTAAAATGAACATGATATCCACGTTCTGTTTCTAAAGGTATTTTTTCCCCTAATTGATCTGTAAATTGTTTGGAAAAAGCTCCAGCTGTAATGAGCAAATGTTCAAAAGCATAAGTATTACTTTCAGACAGTAAAGTATTTGACTGAATATGTTTTATTTCATCTTGAATAAAGGTTGCTCCCATTTCTAAACACTTAGCAAAAATTTTATTAGAAATTTTTTTTGGATTTCTAGCATGCCATGAATTAGGAAAATAAATTCCTCCTGCATAGATAGGGTTTAAACCTGGTTCCATGTCATGAACTTCTTGCTTAGATAATAAAATTTGTTTTATTTTTAATTCTTCTCTTAATTGATTGGATTTTGCCACATGTTCTTTATTATCTTTTCCATAAATATATAAAGCTCCTTTTTTTTCTATCAAATCTCCAACACCGACATCTTTGAATATTCTGTCATATTCAGAGAGCGAAAAAACCAATAAATCATTCATTTTTTCAGCAGTATCTCTCATAGATTTTTCATTACAGTTTTTTAAAAATTGTAAAGCCCAAGGAATTATTTTCCATAAGTAATTCCACTGAATGGAGAGTGGTGAAAAAGAACTGAATAAATAGCTCGGTAAATTTTTAATAATAGAAGGTTGATTTAAAGGCACAGCTCCATAATCTGAAAATGAACCTGCGTTCCCATAAGAAGCGCCACTACCTGGTTCATTACGATCATAAAAAGTTACCTCATGTCCTTTTTTTAATAAATGATACCCTGAGCAAAGACCAATAATTCCAGATCCTAAAATGGCAATTTTTTTTTTCATTAAAAATTATTATACTTTATCAATTAATTTTTCATTTTCTTTTCTTGTCGCAATATAAACTCCAAGCGTAGCTATAGCTAAACCTATCACATCAAAAGTTGTTAATACTTCATTGACAAACATCCAGGCCATGACGGCAGAGACAGGTGGTATTAAAAAAAATAAAGTACTTGTTTTACTAGCAGATCCAATTTTGATTAAAAACATTAAAATAGTAAAAGCTCCAAAAGAAACTGCAATGATTTGCCAGCCCATCGCTAAAATAAAGTTTGTAGTAAAATGAATAAACGGATTTTCTAAATACAATGAAGCTACTAAAAGAAAAATACTTGCACTAAAAGACTGATACATATTGTTTGTTGCAAGTGGCATATCCATACTTAATTTTTTTTGCCATAAAGTTCCTGCTGTAATTGCAATTAAGGCAGTGCAAGATGCGATCAAACCAACAAGGGGTAATGTATCTAAAGCATCAATACCCAAAACTAATAATGTTCCACTAAATCCAAAAAAAATTCCCACCCATTGCCTCCATGTTACAACCTCGCCAAGCAAGGGTCCTGCCAATAAAGAAGTAAGAATAGGCTGCATAGTAACAATTAATGCAACAATTCCAGCGGGCATACCTTGAGAAAATGAAAACCAACAACCACCTAAATAAATACCATGAAACAATATTCCCGTAGCCATCGCTTTAGAAGTTTCGCTAAAGGAATGAATTATTTTTTGCTTGGTAACAAGGGAATATAAAAAAAAACAAACACAAACAATGGAAAATCTAAAGCATAGCGCTGCAAAAGGAGAAGCATCTACTACAATTACTTTTCCGGTAATAAAAGCAGATGACCACAATATAAC
>JAYONI010000028.1:0-6780 GCA_038121265.1 Candidatus Pelagibacteraceae bacterium
TCATGTATGGTTTCTTGTGGAGATGCGGATGCCATGGTTACAGGAAATACAAGGCACTATGCTGCAACAGTTGAGAAACTTATGATGGCAGTTGGACCTAGAGAAAATGAAACTGTTTTTGGTATGTGTATTTTTGTTAACCAAGGAAAAACGATCATTGTAGCTGATACCAATGTGACTGAATATCCAACATCAGAAGAGCTTGCTGAAATGGCAATATCTTCATCCAGAGTTGCTAGACTTCTAGGATTGGATCCTAAAGTTGCTTTTTTATCTCATTCAACTTTTGGTCAACCTGAAACTGACAGAACTAAAAGAGTTGCAAAAGCAGTTGAAATTTTAAAACAAAAAAAAGTAGATTTTATTTTTGATGGAGAAATGCAACCAGATGTTGCTCTAAACGCAAAATACAAATCCACTTATCCTTTTTCTGCTTTGGTGGGAAATGCAAATATTTTACTAATGCCCTCTATTCACGCCGCTGCAATTTCAATAAAATTGTTAAAAGAATTAAGCAGAGGGAAAGTTATAGGTCCATTACTGATTGGTTTAGCCCAACCAATTGAAGTTGCACCACTTAGATCGACTAGTTATGAACTGCTCAACCTAGCTTCTATTGCAGCCTTTTCATCAGAAATTATAAAATACTAAATTATTTTTTATTTTGGGAAAGATCGCTCACTAAAAAAATTGTTGCATCAACATTTTTCACATCTAAGATCTGCTTACCTTCATTAATAACTTCTCTTCTCTCTTCTTCATTTTGAGCAATCCCAAAAATATAGATAATCTGATTTACTGTATTAATTTGATAATTAACTGATTTCACTTTTTTATTGGCCAATAATGCCACTTTTATCTGTGATGTAATTAGCAAATCTTTTGCTTCATTTTTTAGTGAAAACTTATCCTTAACTTTTAAATTATTCTTAACGGTTCTTGCGCCTTCAATTTTCCAAGCTAATTTGGTTAATAAAATCTTTTCATCAACTGTATCTACTGTTCCATTTAAATATATGTGCCCATCAATTACTTTGGTTGAAACTGTTAAAATATATTTTGAATTAACTTGAGCCACTCTAATAGATAAAGATTTCTGCATAATAGAATCATCAATTTGAGTACCTAAAGATCTTGGGTCAGTATAAATGGTAACTCCAGTTCCTAGAACTCCTTGGGATGAAACTCCTACGCATCCATATAAAATAAAAAGAGAAAAAAAAATTAGAATTATTTTTTTCATGAATTTAATTTTAAAATGTTTTGATAAATAATTTTTTTACTAATATTCATTTTATTTGACAAGTATTCTGCAATATCCTTGGATGACATTTTGTTAATTAATAGTTTTATTTCTTTATCTAAATTACTTGTTTCATCACTATTATTTTTTAACTCTACTGATTTGTTACTAATTACAATCGTTATTTCACCTTTTTCAGATTGCTTATCTACTTTATCTAATAAATCATCTGGATAACCTTTGTAATAAGTTTCGTGAATTTTTGTTATTTCACGTGCAACAAATACCTCTCTTGCTGGTAAATAAATTGATAAATCCTTTAATGTTTTTTTAAGATCTCTAGCAGGAACATATAGTACGATAGTACAGCTCAATTCAGATAATGTTTCCAGCTCTGTTTTGCGGATATTATTTTTTTTCGACAAAAAACCGTAAAAATAAAATTTTGCATCAAAACCTGCAACCGAAACAGAGGCAATGGCAGCTGAAGGACCTGGTATTGGAGTAACATTTAATCCTTCTTCTCTTGCTTTTTTTACAATTGTTTCTCCTGGGTCAGAGATTAATGGTGTTCCAGCATCGGAAATAAGAGAAATAACTTTTCCTTCTTTTATATCATTAAAAATTTTTACTAAATTTTTAGTTTCGTTGTGCTGATGAAAAGCAACTAACTTTGTTTTAATTTTGTAATGATTTAAAATTTTAATAGAATGCCTGGTATCCTCACAAAGAATATAATCAGAATTTCTTAATACTTCTAACGCTCTAAATGTAATATCTTCTAAGTTACCAATAGGCGTTGCAACAATATATAAGCCAGCTTTAATTTGATTATTTTTTTTGTTTTCCAACATAAACTAATCTATATCATATACATATTTTATGAAAAAAAATTTCCTAAAATTTTTTTTAATTTTCTTTTTTTTATTAAATTCAGCTATTTTAGCTGAAAGTAAAAATCGTCCATTAAAAATTGCAGCCATTCTTCCCCTTTCTGGAAAATATCAAGATATTGGAAACAATTTATTAAAAACATTTGAACTGACAATTTTTGAACTTAGTAACTTGAATGTTAGTTTATTACCGTTTGATAATCAAAGTACCAAGGAAGGGACAAAATTTGCTTTTCAAGAATTGCAAACTGAACAAATTGATATTGTTATTGGTCCCATTTTTTTTGAAAATCTAAAAGAAATCTCAGCAGATCCTAATTTTACTAAATATATTTTTTTTTCATTAACAAACTATACAGAAAATCTTCCACCAAATGTAATATCGTTTGGAGTCAATGTTAATAGTCAGCTTGATGCTATTAAACCATTGTTAACCAAAAGTAATAAAACCAAAATTTTTTTTGGAGAAAAAAATACATTTTCTGAATTAATTTTAACAAAAATGAAAAATGATAAAATATCATTTTATAAAGAATATTTTTTTACAGATTTTCAAGACATTGATAAACAAAGTCAAATTGCGACCTCTTATTGGTGGAGAAATAAGAAATTAAAAGATTTAATTAAAAAGCTCAATGACTCCCAAAACGAAGAAGATAAGATAAAAGCAAAAAATCTAGAAAAACTGGACACTTTAGGTGGCGTAAATTACCAGCAGGTATTTGTTCCATCATTTGACAATAATTTAATCAGTGTTCTTTCTTTTTTTGATTATTACGATGTCAATTATGATGATGCGCAATTTATATCCTTAAATCAATGGTTTGATAAAAAACTCTTAATTGAACCATCGCTACAAAATCTTATTTTTCCCTCTATCAACTACAATAACTATAAAGAACTAAACG
The DNA here is from genome assembly GCA_038121265.1 of Candidatus Pelagibacteraceae bacterium. GTDB lineage: Bacteria > Pseudomonadota > Alphaproteobacteria > Pelagibacterales > Pelagibacteraceae > IMCC9063. Next base: position 3,045 of record JAYONI010000028.1, read on the forward strand.
ATAAATTTATAAAAAATTTTAATCAGGAAATTTCTAATATAGAAATTTTAGCCTACGATTTAGTTCCATTATTAGCTTCAGTTTGGCATTCTAAAAAAGAATTAGCATTTGCAATAAATGATTTTACAGACAAAGAATTTAAGGGGAAAAGTGGAATATTTAAAATTACTAAATCTAATATAACTCAAAGACAATTAAACCTTTACCAAATACAAAATAAACAATTTAAATCTTTTAATTAAATTTAAAGTACTTTTTAATTTTTTTAAAAGCTTGATATCGGTGTGAAATTTTATTTTTAATCTCTGGCTTTAATTCAGAAAAAGTTTTAATTCTTCCTTTCGGAATAAAAATTGGATCATAGCCAAAACCTTTTTTACCTCTTGGTGGAAAAGAGACTTTACCAAAAACTTTTCCCAAAAATTCAAAAGTTTTTCCTGATGGAAAAGCAATTGAAATACAACAAGTAAAATTAGCAGGTGAACTTTGTTTTTTTTTATTAATTAATTTTTTTTCTACTTTTTTGATAGCAATCTTAAAATCTTTGTTTTTTCCAGCCCACCTTGCAGAATAAATTCCAGGCTGATTATCTAAGTATTTTACCTCTAGTCCCGAGTCATCAGAAATTGATACCATTTTGGATCGTTTAGCACAGTAAAGCGATTTTATTTTTGCATTACTCTGAAATGTTTTGCCATTTTCTCTTGGTTCCTTAATGTTAAAATCTTGAGGTTTATATATTTTGATTTTTTTAGGAAGCAAATCTCTTATTTCTTTAAGTTTACCAGGATTGTTTGTTGCTATCAAAATCGCTTTTAAATTTTTTAATTCTTGAAGATTACTCACTTAAGGCTTTTTTTTGTATATTAATGATTTCTTTTATTGCTTGCTTCGAATATTTTAACATATCTAAAAACTCTGTTTCGCTGCAAGTAGTCTTTTCACCGGTTAATTGTAATTCAATAATATCTCCTTTGTCATTCATGACATAATTTGAGTCAATGTCAGCCTTACTATCCTCTTCATAATTCAAATCCATTAAAATCTCTCCATCTACAATTCCACAACTTATGGCTGCTACAAAATTTTTAATTGGATTATGATTTATTTGTTTTCTTTGAATCATGAGGTCTATACATTTTTTTAAAGCAACAAAGCCTCCAGTAATAGATGCAGTCCTAGTTCCACCATCAGCCTGCAATACATCGCAATCAATTGTAATTAAATATTCACCCAATAATTTTGGATCAATTGATGCTCTTAGTGATCTTCCAATTAATCTTTGAATTTCTGAAGTTCTTCCACCAATTTTACCTACCGATGCCTCTCTTTTCATTCTCTCATGCGTAGATCTCGGTAACATTCCATATTCAGCTGTAACCCATCCTTTGCCAGAATTTTTTAGCCATCTTGGAACCTTATCTTCTATAGATGCAGTACAAACGACATGCGTATCTCCAGATTTAATTAAACAAGATGCATCAGCATTTTTTATATAATTTGGAATAATCTCAATATTTCTAATTTCTAAATTTTTTCTATCATTTCTCATAATTAAGCCTTGGAATTTAAACTTTTGTAACTATATATGCTCTCATTATAAGATAAAAAAAAAATGAATACAGAAGAAAAAAAAGAAAACTTAGATACAGAAGAAAATAATAATCAAAATGTGGCAGATACAGAACTGCCCAATAATGAAGCTTCGAACAAAGAGGATGCTCCTGAAGATAAGCTTAAAAATCAAATTACTGAACTAAATGATAAAGTTTTGCGACTATTGGCAGAAAATCAAAATTTAAGAAAAAATCACGAGAAAGAAAAAGAAGATATTATTAAATATGGATCATTTAATTTTGCTTCTCAAATTCTTAGTTTAACAGACAACTTGGATAGAGCTTTCTTGATATTCAAAAACAATGAAAAGTTTAAAGATAAAGAATTTTTAGAAATTACTAGTGGAATTGAACTTATTGAAAAAGAGTTGCAAAATACTTTAGAAAAAAACTTTATTACTTACATTGATTGTCTTAATAAAAAATTTGATCCTAATTTTCATCAAGCATTAAGCGAGGTTGAAAGCGATAAAGAACCTGGAACGATTATTGATGAAATTCAAAAAGGATATATGTTGCATGATAGATTATTAAGGCCATCGCTCGTAAACGTAGCAAAATCAACAAAAAAAAGCTAAAAAAATTATTACAACAGAGGTTGTAATCCAAAAATTACCCCCCATATCCAATACACAATTAAGATAAAAAATTGAGGATTAAAAAATTATGTCAAAAATTATAGGAATTGATTTAGGTACAACGAATTCATGTGTTGCCGTAATGGACGGTGCAACACCAAAAGTTTTAGAAAATTTAGAAGGTGCAAGAACAACTCCATCTGTAGTTGCTTTCACAGAAAGCGATGAAAAATTAGTCGGAATGGCTGCAAAAAGACAAGGTGTTACAAATTCTGAGAACACATTTTTTGCTGTTAAAAGATTAATCGGAAGAAAGTTTGATGGCGAAGCAGTTAAAAAAGATATTAAAGGTTTGCCTTATAAAATCATTAAAGCGGACAATGGTGACGCTTGGGTAGAATCAAGAGGAAAGAAATATTCACCAAGTCAAATTTCAGCTTTTGTATTACAAAAAATGAAAGAGACAGCAGAAAAATATCTTGGCTCAGAAGTAAAAGAAGCTGTGATTACTGTACCTGCTTATTTTAATGACTCTCAAAGACAAGCAACAAAAGATGCAGGAAAAATTGCTGGCCTAGATGTAAAAAGAATTATCAATGAACCAACTGCAGCAGCTCTTGCTTATGGTTTAGATAAAAAAAATGCAAAAACTGTAGCCGTATACGATTTGGGTGGTGGTACATTTGATGTGTCTATTCTTGAGTTGGGTGATGGTGTTTTTGAAGTAAAATCTACTAATGGAGATACTACTTTAGGTGGAGAAGATTTTGATGCTCATATTGTTGATTACTTAGCTAGTGAGTTTAAAAAAGATAATGCAATCGATTTAAAACAAGACAAGTTAGCTTTACAAAGATTAAGGGAAGCTGCAGAAAAAGCAAAAATAGAATTGTCTTCTGCTACGCAGACTGAAATAAACTTACCGTTTATTACAGCAGATAAAACGGGTCCTAAACACTTAAATATAAAATTAACTAGATCTAAATTAGAAACTATTGTTGCAGAATTAATACAAAAAACAATTGCTCCTTGCAAAACTGCATTGAAAGATGCTGGACTAAGTGCAGGCGAGATAGGAGAGGTAATTTTAGTTGGTGGTATGACTAGAATGCCGAAAGTTGCTGAAACAGTAAAAAACTTTTTTGGCAAAGAGCCTAATAAAAGCGTGAACCCTGATGAAGTTGTAGCAATGGGAGCTGCAATTCAAGCTGGTGTTTTACAAGGTGATGTGAAAGATGTTTTATTACTAGATGTAACTCCTCTTTCTTTAGGAATTGAAACACTGGGTGGTGTTGCAACTAAGCTAATTGAAAAAAATACAACAATACCAACTAAAAAAAGCCAAGTATTTTCTACTGCAGAAAATAATCAACCTGCCGTTTCTATCAGAGTAGTTCAAGGAGAAAGAGAGATGGCTGCTGATAATAAATTACTGGGTAATTTTGAACTAACCGGTATTGCACCAGCACCAAGGGGTGTTCCACAGATTGAAGTTACGTTTGATATCGATGCCAATGGAATCGTAAATGTTTCTGCAAAAGA
>JAYONI010000029.1:0-6763 GCA_038121265.1 Candidatus Pelagibacteraceae bacterium
CTTTTTAAATTTTTTGCAGCTCTTTCTAATGCTGCAATTCCCCATTCTTTAACTTCATCAAAAAAAACATTAAAAGCAGGTTCATCAAATTGTATGTAATCAATACCTGCTTTTTCTAGATCTTTAGCTTCTTCATTTAAAACTTCTGCAAATCGCCATGCTAACTTTTCTCTACTTTTATAAAATTTGTCATAAAGAGTATCAACCATAGTCATTGGCCCTGGCAAACTAAACTTAATAGGTAATTTGGTTAAACTTCTTAAAAAAATTGCATACTTCAAAAAAACTGGTTTTTTTCTATTTATTCTTGAAACAACTGTTGGCACACTTGCATCATAACGATCTCTTATTCGAACTACTTTTCTTTTTTTAAAATCAACTCCTGATAAATTTTCAATAAAGGTTGTCACAAAATGCTGACGACTTTGTTCACCATCAGTAATAATAGATAGACCTGCAGCTAGCTGATCTTCTACAGATGAAAGTGTTGCTTTTAATTTACCAAATTCTAATGCTTCACCAGACAATTTCCAAGGACTCCAAAGTTTACCTGTTTCTGCAATCCAATTAGGTTTAGGAAGACTACCTGTAACTGTTGAATTTATTTTATATTTCATTAATTTTTTTAAAATTTGATTTTAAAAAGTATATATAAGATATCACACATACTCCTAAAAAAATTGAAAATGCTACTTGGTAGGCTGCAATTATCGAGTAACCTTTATCAGTAACGAAATCAATTATTAAACCAATCATCCATTGCACAATAAAAATTCCAACGAACAAAATAAAATTAAATGAAGTTAATGCTTTTCCAGCTAATCTAGTTGGGAAAGCCAGTCCTACAGCAGGTTGTGCTAAAGTTATAACAATTGAACTTAATACAAAGACAATCCAATCAACATAAGTTGTCGCCTCAGCAAATATAATAATTTTAATTAACACTAAAAAAGAAATTGGTGCCAAATAAATAATTAATTTATTTGCAGTATAGCCAAGTTTTAATAATTTTGGGTTAATGTAGCCCCAAAACAAATAAGCAAACAACATTACAAAATTAATCCAAAATAAACCTGTTGCACTTTGTAAAGGTGTGTAGCCTGATACATTAATCAACCATGGACCAGCCCATAAAGTTTGAATTGCAAATAGGCCTCCATAATTAAATAAACCTAAAGGGATAAAGCTATGAAAGTATTTATTGTTCCAAACTTCCAACAAAGAGTTAGTTGATTTTATATTATTGTTAATTGTTTCTGCTTTAGACCATTGTGGAGATACTATTAAAATTAAAATTATACATAAAACAGTTAATAGCGCTAAACCAGCAAATATTCCTCTCCAACCATACAATGGTAGTAATAACTGAACCGGTAAAGTTGAAGTTAACATCCCCAATGATCCAATCATCAACATCCAAGAGTTGGCACGTTGTTGATATTGATCATCAAGCCACATTCGATATCCTGTAAGTGGTCCCATCAAACAAGCCGAAACACCTATTCCAATTAAAATTCTTGCAATTAAAAGACTGCTAAAATTTTGTGCAGTCATAAAAACTATAATGCCCACTATAGCCACAAGTAGAAATGTCGTTACTATTTTTTTTGGTCCAAAACGATCCAACATAAATCCTAAAGGTATTTGCATTGCAGCAAATCCAAAAAAATATCCTCCAGCAAGCAATCCTAAATTAGAGGCTGTTAGAGAAAATTGATCTGTTAATACAGGAGATAAAGTTGCGGTAATTGCTCTTAATAAAGTTGATAAAAAATATCCAAAAGCAAAGACAAAAAATACACCTATTATATATTTTTTTGATAAAATATTTTTTTCCATGAATTAAAATCTAAGAGCGATATCTCTATGTTTAGCACTACATTTTGCAATTTCAATTGCTTGGTTTTTATTCAATCGGTCTTGTGAACGAATACCAATAGTATTTTTTATCGCTGCATCATATTCTTCTAACTGTGGACCTAAATTAAGAGCAGCTACTTTTTTCCATTGAACACTGTCTTCTAGATATTTTTTTGCATCGTTAAGTAAAGACTCTACTAAACTTAAGTCTTCAATTTTTGTAGTTGCCTCATAAATTAAATCACCTACCGAGCCTATATTATTAGTATTATCAGCTATAATTAATGTTTTATCTAACTCTGTTAAAAGAGTTGAACTATCATAATTATTTAGAGAGGTTAATATAGTTTGAATTGTTTCAATTAAATTTTCAATATCTTTAGTATTTTTAATTTCTGAATTAAGGTCTTTTAAAATCTGATATCCATTATCAGCACTTTTGTAATAACTATTTAATATTTTAGAATACGAAGAATATCTTATTTGATATTCATCATTTAACTGCTTCCAATTAGTAGGAATTTTATTTTCTAGATTTATATTTTCTAACTTAATTTTTTCAATATCTTGGCTTAGTTGATTAGCTTTATCTGGATCACTATTTTGAATTATTCGAATATCATCTTCTATAGATTTAATTTTTTTATTATTAAATATAATTTTACTTTGTATTTTTCTGACGTTTAAATGTATTTTATAATAATCTTTTGAATAACTATCTAATTCAATTTTACTTTTTTTAACTTCAGGTATTAATGCTATAGCATCTGCTACTAAAACAAAGTGTTCATTAATACTCTCTTGTAAATCTTCAGGCAAAAAATCTTTATTTATATTTTTAAAATTATTAATACCATTTACAATTTTTAAATGATCATTTTCATAATTTTTAAATTTATAATCTAATATACATTGTTGTAATTTAGGATTTGTTGGAGGCGGCGATACTTCTGATGTTAAATAAGTTCTTAAAGGTAAATAATTTGCTAAAGTTGGTAAATAACCAATGATACACAATGCTAAAAGTTGGATTGCAATAAAAGGTCCTGCTCCTTTCCAGATTTGACTTGTAGTTACATTTTTAGGAGCAACTCCTCTTAAATAAAATAAAGAAAATCCGAAAGGTGGTGTTAAAAAAGAAGTTTGCATATTTAATCCAATCATAACTCCTAACCATAATGCGGTTATGTTTGCTGATGGATCTGCTAATAGAATAGGAGTAACAATTGGTACTACCACTATAGCTATCTCTAAATAATCTACAAAAAAACCTAAAATAAAAATAACTAACATAACCACAATAAACTGAGTCCAAAACCCACCAGGTAATTGAGATAAACCTTGGCGAACAAGTTCTTCTCCACCAAAACCCCTAAAAGCTGCTGTAAGCATTGCGGCACCAATTAAAATTATAAATACCATTGTTGTGGTAATGGTAGTTTCAGAACAAACTTCTTTTAGGATATTATCAATTTTAAAAGTTCGATAAAAACTCCAACCAATTGCAAAAACTAAAAAACAAACTGCAATAAATGCTAAAATAATACCAACCAAATCATAGCGATTGCTAATTAATTTAATATTTAGATTAAAATATTTATTTAAAATAAGAATAATTATTACTGAAATAATTGCGATAGATGCAGGTGTATAAGTATATTTATTACTTGGAGCCAATTTGTATCCAGCCATGATTGTTGCTCCAACTGCACCAACTGCTCCTGCTTGATTTACTGTCGCTATTCCAAACAAAATTGAGCCTAATACCAGTACGATTAATAGCAATGGTGGGACTAAAGCAAAAAATACCTTTTGAAAAAAAGCAAAATCTAACAATCCATCTATTTTTAAAGGTGGAGCTGATTTTGGTTTTATAAAAGAATAAAATAAAACATAGATAACATATAAGCCTACTAAAATTAATCCTGGTATTAAAGAACCTAAAAACATTTCTCCAGCACTTGTGCTGGTAACTGAAAGATCGCTTGGCATTGAGCCGTCATTAATAAAATTTTTATAATCACTAATTCTTAAACCATTAGCTACATCTGAAGCATTAGATAATTGATCGGCAATGATGATTAAAACAATTGAAGGAGGAATAACTTGACCTAGAGTTCCTGAGGCAGTGATAATTCCAGTAGCTAAAGTAGTTTCATATTTATTTCTCATCATAGCTGGCAGAGAAATAAGTCCCATCGCGATAACTGTGGCTCCTACAATACCAGTTGTAGCAGCTAATAAACCACCAACTAAAATTACCGATACCCCTAAACCTCCAGGGATCCTTCCAAACAATTGACCCATAGTGATTAATAAATCTTCAGCAATTTTTGATCTTTGCAACATCAATCCCATGAATATAAATAATGGAATCGCAATTAATGTATCTCTTTCAACTTCCCAGTAAGTGCCCCTAAAATTTGTAATTGCAGAGGAAATCCACTCAAAAGGTCCATCATGTATAAAATAAGAATGAGAATTCCCTGTAAATATATAACCAGCAAGACCTGCAATAGTTATTGATATTATTGCAGCTCCTGGCAATGCAAAAGCAACAGGAAATCCTGTGGCTAAAGCCATCATCATTAAGAATATTAAAAAAAATAAAAAAAAGGTTTCCATTTATTTTTTTTTATAAATCTTTTCTACATTATCTAAAATTAAACTCGAAAATTGAATGATCATTGTTAAAGAAAATATTGCTAGAAAACTTGCCATCATATATTTTAGATAAAGTCCTGCCTGAGCTTGTTGGGAAATTTCAAAACTGAGCAGTGGGGCATTAATAATTCCAGTTTTTGATCCCATGCCTGAAAACAAAATTAAAAAACAGATTGGTAAACCAAAAAAAATTGCGCCAAAAATATTAGCTAATGCCTTATTTTTTTCTTTAAATTTTACATAAAGAATATCTACGCGAACATGACCATCTTTTAATAACGTGTATGCGCTAGCAAATAAAAATAAAGCTGCATACCAATATCGAACTAAATCGCCCATGTACGCTTGTTCATATGAAAATACAAATCTTGAGATAACAATTAAAGCTTCAGCAAAAACAACTAACAAAGCTAACCAAATAAAACCAATAGATTTGTTTTTAATTCCATAAATAAATCCAATAATTGTTAAAGGTAAATGGATATATAAAATTCTAGTTTTAGGTTGAAAGAAGATTTGACCTAAAGTATTTGGTAGTGCATCCAAAATAGCTTTTTCACTTACCATAAAAGAAATCAAAAGATCAGCAATTCCAACAAAAAAAACAGTCCAGAAAGCAGATCTAGTTATATAAGCTGATAAATTAGATAAATTTTGAGACTCTTCTTTTAAACTTTTGGTATTTCTAATTCTGATATAACGAAAAACTAAAGTTAAAGTAATTAGATATAAAGAGAATTGAATTGCAGACAATATAAATTGTTTAATCTCAAATTGTTTTTCTGATTGAGCAATTAAAATATTAATGAAAGTTCTTGATCCTGGCCAATCAATAAAATTCGTAAGAATTATATTTATAAAATATACAAATGTTAAAGAAACTACTGAAAAAGAAAAAAATTTTGCTTTAATAGCTAAATTAAATTTACTATTCATGAAGAAAATCCGCGAGGCTTTCGCCTCGCGAATTAATAATAATTATTATAGACCTAATACTTTGTTACGTTTAGTAACATAAGCAGAGTCTGAAAGTTTATTCCATGCTCCAATTTCTGCTCTAGCTTTTAAGAAACTATCTGTAACTTTTTTTGCTATAGCACTACTTGCAGCAGTTTCAGCAAAGACTTCCTCTGAAGCTTTTCCGAATGCATCATAGATTCGATCATTAAATTCTACAACTTTAACGCCATGATCTTTAACTAATCTTTGTAATGCAAATCCATTGTTAGCATTAAACTCGGACATCATCACTTCGTTCTCAACTGTACAAGCTGCTTCAATTAAAGCTTGATCAGTTTTTGAAAGTTTTGATAGCCAAGATTTATTACAAACTAGTCCTAGCATTGAACCAGGTTCATGCACACCAGGGTAATAGTAATATTTTGCAGCTTCATAGAATTTCATAAATTCATCATTCCATGGACCTACCCATTCGGTAGCATCAATAGTTCCAGCCATTAACTGCTCATATATTTGTCCACCTGGTACACTGATTACAGAAACACCTAGTTTAGTCATCATTTGACCACCTAATCCAGGAATACGCATCTTTAATCCTTTAAAGTCAGTTGGGCTTTTCATTTCTTTTCTAAACCAGCCACCCATCTGAACACCTGTATTACCACACATAAAGCCTTTAAGACCAAAACCGTCTGAAAGTTCATCCCAGAGTTCTTGCCCACCTGCAAATCTCATCCAGGCGTTAAACTCTGTATAAGTTAAACCAAATGGTACTGCTGTGAAATAACCAAAAGATTTTTCTTTTCCTGTGAAATAATATTCTGCTCCATGATACATTTGAGCATCGCCTTTTGCGACATGGTCAAATACGTCAAAAGCACCTACTCTTTCGCCAGCTGCGAATAAAGTAATGTTTATTCTTCCCTCTGATAACTCACTTACTCTTTTTGCAAAACGAGCCGCTCCAGTTCCTAATCCTGGAAGATTTTTTGGCCAAGTCATAACCATAATGACTTCAATTCGTTCTGCAGTAACTGCTGGTGCTGCTAAACCACTAGCGCCTAAAGCAGTCGCTCCTGTAGCCAATAAAGCTTTTTTTACAAACTTTCTTCTTCCTAAAGCTTTTTGACTTTTTGTTTTGTTTTTAATCATAATTCCCCTCTAATTTAATTAGGCAAAGTCTATAATAACTTTAAAATACTTAAAACGAATATTTTTGATAACAATTTAGTTTAAAATAATAGAATTTTAATAGCTAATAATAAAGTTAATAACTTTC
>JAYONI010000030.1:0-6700 GCA_038121265.1 Candidatus Pelagibacteraceae bacterium
ATATGTTTAAAAAATATTAATCAAAATAATAAACTATTTTCTGCCACTAAAGTTTGGACACCGGTAACTAAGCATGGGGAGCAGCAAATAAAAAACTCATTCGATCTATGGGGTCAAGATCAATTTTCTTTAATTCAAGTACATAATCTGGTTAACTACAAAGATCATCTTGAAAAATTATCTAACCTAAAGCAACAAAAGAAAATAAAATATATTGGCGTGACAACTTCTCACGGCAATAAACACAAGTTGTTGATCGATATTATGAATAAAGAAGATATTGATTTTGTTCAATTTACTTACAATATTTTAGATGATGAAGCTGAACAAAAGCTACTACCATTAGCGAAAGAAAAAAAAATAGCCGTTATTGTGAATCGACCTTTTCAAGGAGGTTCCTTATTTGATTATACAAAAAATAAACAAATTCCAAAATGGGTAGAAGAATACGGGATTAAAAGTTGGTCAGAATTTTTTTTAAAATTTACCACCTCTCATCCTGCTGTGACATGCTCTATACCCGCTACATCTAGGCTAGATCATATGAAAGAGAATATGCAATCTTTATATGGCGACCTTCCAGATGAAAAAGCTAGAATGAAAATGAAAAATTTTTTTAAATCTATCGTATAGAATTAATTTATTTTTCTTTGAATTTTATCCCAAAAAATTTTTTCAATACTTGTTTTATTTAATCGATTAATTTCCTGAATTCCCGTAGGTGAAGTTACATTAATTTCAGTTAAATAATTTCCAATAATATCAATACCTGCAAAAAATAAACCATTCTTTTTTAAGAAAGGTCCTATTGTTTTGCAAATTTCTTTATCTCTAAATACCAAGTTAGTTTTTTTAGCAGTTCCTCCAGCATGAAAATTAGCTTTGATACTATTTTTGGCAGGAATTCTCGCTACTGATCCTACATACTCTCCATCTATTAAAATAATTCTTCTGTCACCCAGTTTTATTTCTTTGATATATTTTTGAATAATAATCGGTAGTTTATATGTATTTAATAACTTTTGAATAATATTTTTATTTTTCTTTGGATTAGAATCTAATTTTTCAATACCTTCTCCGCCATTACCATATAAAGGTTTTATAATTGAAATTTTATTTTTTTTATGAGCCTGTAAAATTTCATCTGTATTACTTGAAACCAATGTTTGCGGAATAATTTTTTTAAATGCAAACATAGATAATTTTTCTGGATAATTTCTTATGTGTGTTGGATTATTAATAACTAAAGTTTTTTTTGTTAAATTTTCTAGAATATAAGTTGCAGTTATATAATTCATATTAAATGGTGGGTCTTGCCTAACAAGAACAACTTGCATTAAATTTAAATCAATTACTTTAGTTTTTTGTAATTGAAAAAATTTTTTTTTACCTGGATGTAGAGAAAAAAAATTACCTTTAGCTTTTACTATTCCATGATCTAAAGAAAGGTTATTTGGTGAATAATAAAATAATTTAAAACCTCTTTTTTGAGCCTCTAATGCAAGCATATAAGTACTATCTGCCTTAGGGTTAATCGTGGACCAGGGATCCATTTGAAAAGCTATGTTAAAATGCTTCTTCATCAAATAAATTATTTATATTTTCTTTCCAACTACGATTAAATTTATCTATTAAAATAGAAGCTGGAGTTTGCTGTAATTTTATCATTTCTTCAATTTCATTTAAAAAAATAGATTCATCTTTATTAGATTTATTCTTTATATTTCTTCTACCAAGCCCCTGTTTTGATAATTGAATAAAATTTATTGCGTGCTTAAAAATGGGTTCGTTTCGCAGATTGGTATTTAAACCAGATTTAGCTGCATCTAAATAAGCATTATTTACCTCATCAAATTGCCAGTTCTTGGTTATTTCATAAGCTTCTTGCAAGGATTGGTCATCATATAATAGTCCCGTCCAAAAGGCTGGTATGGAGCATAACCCAGACCAAGAGCAGGAGTCTGCAGATCTAATTTCCATATAGGTTTTGAGTCTTATTTCATGAAAAATCGTAGAAATATGAGCTTCCCAATCTTTTAACGTTGGTTGTATATTTGGTAATTTTTTTAACTTACCTTGTAAAAAAAGTTTAAAATCCTCTCCACTTGCATCCAATGTTTTATTATTTCTATTCACATAATACATAGGAACATCTAAAGCAAAATCTACATATCTTTCAAAGCTATTTTCATTTTCATTCATAAAAAAATCAATAAGACCTGATCTGTCAGGATCAGTATTTTGCCAAATGAAAGATCGGTACGATAAATAATGATTCAGTTTAGATTCTTTAAAAGGAGAGTTAGAAAAAATAGAAAGAGCAATTGGGATTAAAGCTGTTGCAACTTTTGTTTTTATTTTAAAATCATCTTCATTTTTATAATCTAAATTAATTTGTGTACCAGAGGTTCTATGCATCATATCCAGTCCATGAGATCCCTTGGTTGGCATATAAGCTCTCATAATGTGATAACGTTTTTTTGGGAGTCTTCCCACTTCCTCTAATGTTGCATTTGGATTAAAGCCATTCCCAATTAAACCTATATTTAATTTTTTACAAACACCTACTATTTCATCTAGATACTCGTTTACTTCTTTGCATGTTTCATGGACACTGCTTAATGGTTCGCCTGATAATTCAATTTGTAAGCCCGGTTCTAAAGTAATGCTTTTATTATTTTTTTTTAATCCAATAATATTTTCTTCGTCATAAATTGGGATCCATCCATTTTGTTCTAATAAATGAAAGATAGTTTCAATACTTTGACTTCCTTGATAGCTAATTGGTTTTTTTGTTTTCATATGAAACAAAAATTTTTCATGCTCTGTACCAATTTTTAGATTTTGCTTTTTGCTACCTGAATGAAAATAATCAATCAGCTGTTGCTTATCCGTAATTATAGGAGCTAAATCTTCAGACATAATTTTATTGAAAAACTATACTCTTTTTTTTTCTTTTTTCACTAAAGAAGGATTTTATCCTTTGCCACGCCAAGGGATTGTTTTATTGATTATTTTTCTCATTCCAATATCGAATAGCAAGCCTAATAGACCCATAACGAAAATGGTTATCCAAATAACCTCATATTGCATGTATTTTCTCGCTACATTTTCAACAAAACCAATTCCTGTTGTACCAGCCAAAAATTCAGCAGCGACTAAAGTTCCCCAGCACACTCCTATTGCAACTCGTATTCCAGTTAATATTTCTGGTAATGAATTTGGGAAAATTACTTCTTTTAATATCTGCCACTTTGAAGCTCCCAATGAATGGGCAGCATGAATTTTAGATAACTGGGTACCAGAAGCACCTGCTCTAGCCGAAATTACCATGATGGCAAAAGATACAATGAAAAGTAAAAATATTTTTCCTGAATTATCAATTCCAAACACAGTTATAATAAGGGGAGCCCAAGCAAGAGGAGGAACTGGTCTGTACAACTCAATTAAAGGATCAAAATATCCAGCTGCAAATCTTGATAACCCCATAAATAAACCAAGAGGAACTCCACAAAGAATTCCAAGCGTCAAACCTAAAAATACCCGTAAGAAAGAATCCCATATATGTCCTGAAGGAACAGGTATGCTAAATAATTCAAAATTTCCTGTTACAATATCAAGAACATTGCTTTTGAAATTATTGGTCACTTTTCCATCATTGCTATGAACTGGATATTTTCCTGGAACTAAATCTGCAATCCAATCAGGTAAAATAAAATCTACAATTTTATTTACACCCATCATTTCATACCAAAAGAGTGGTACATTTTTATAACCCTGATTAGGATCTAATAAATGTAAAAATACTTTCAAAGTATCTGTTGGTTTAGGTAGCCATCTTCCGGACCCTTGTTCACTACATGTTTGTCCGCTAGCAACTATAGTGCCACCTGGAAATAATAATGTATCTATTATTTTTAAATTTCCTTGTTCTTTTTTTTGTATTTCATCAAATTGAACAATGGATTGCTCTACTGGATCTAAAACATTAGCAGGAAAAATATTACTTCTTGAGACTCTGCCATAAATTTTAGATACTTCCCTTGCAAATTGTGTTTCGACTTCTTTACTTTCTGGAATAGTATCTCTGTAATTTTCTATAACATTATCTAATTCTTTGGATTTTTTTTCGAAAATTGGATTATTATTTTTAATTAAAAAAAACTGCTCTACTATTTTATTAAGCTCTTTACTTGCTGCATCAAATTTTAAACCAAATTTTGTATTAGGGTAAAATGGAACTTCAGCGCCTGTTTCACCCCAAAAACCTTGTTTTTTTATGGCTATTTTTTCCTCTGAGCTCAAACTGTCAAACTCAGGATAGTTTTTATTTTGAATATTTTTGCTCAAGTTATCAATTTGCTTCGCAACACCTAATACTTTATTTTTAATTTCAGAATTTAAATATTTTTCGTCTGATAAAATTTTAATTAGCGACTGAGTCTCAACTAATAAAAAAATAAGTTTATCTTTGTCCTTGTTGGGGATTGAGGATTGTTTGATTTGATTATTTAGTAATTCAATATTTCTATTTTCTCTTTTAATGAAGTCGCTACTCTTCAGCGTTTTTTGCTCAATAGGAAAAACATATTTAATAGAAACTAAAGAATCTCTAACTTTCGCAACTTGACATAATTCATTTGCTGAATTGGGAAAAAAAGATCTTGCAACATCCCAAGAAAAATAAAACCAAAGCAACAGAATAGAACAAGATCCTGCAACAATCCAATGATAACCTCCTTTAGATCTTTCTGGATTTCCAAATACTGCATCTATTTTTTCTACTTTGATTAATCTTTTTCCATAAACAATAGTAGCGATTAAAATAATGATAAGTAAAATTACAAATAGACCTGTAAGCATAAAACTAAATATCTTTTCCCATAATTTCTTCTTCCATGTTCCAAATCATGGTCAAAATTTCTTCTCTTTTTTGCACAAACTCTTTTTTGTTTTTAATTTGTCTTAAATCTGTACTTAATCCCATCTTTGCAAATGGAAGCTGATATTCTTTATGTAGTCTTCCTGGCCTTGGAGCCATCACATATAATTTCTGACCAAGCAACAAGGCTTCCTCGACTGAGTGAGTAATTAATACAATTGTTTTTCCTGTTTCTTTCCAAATTTTCAAAACTAAAGATTGCATCTTTTCACGCGTTAAAGCATCAAGTGCACCTAAAGGCTCATCCATTAAAATTAAATCCGGGTCATTAATTAAACATCGCGCAAGTGCAATTCGTTGCTGCATACCTCCTGATAATTGATAAGTAGGTGTATTACCAAAACCTTGCAATCCAACGATCTCTAGCCACTCTTCTACTTTTTTTGCAACTTTCTTAGGATCCTCTTTTTTCATCCTAAGACCAAAATTTACATTATCTGCAACTGTCAACCATTCAAAAAGAGCTCCTTGCTGAAATACCATTCCACGCTCTAAGCCAGGGCCATTAATTTCTTTGCCACCTAGCGTAATCTTTCCCGATGTTGGTCGTAAAAAACCAGCAGTAATATTTAATAAAGTAGTTTTGCCACAACCAGATGGTCCTAAAACTGTTAATAATTCACCTTTTTTTAGTTCAAAATTTAGATTCTGGATGGCGTGCACAGTTTCTCCTTTGGGAGAAGTAAAAACCATATTTAAATTTTCAGAAACTAAATCACTCATAGCTATAACGATAATATAAAAATAGGCACCAAATTAATTGGCGCCTATTTTATTGTTTACTTATTTTTTACTTAGGTAAAAAAGAAGTATTAATTGTTTTTGAATAATCTTTTAATGCTGGATTAGCTGCTGTTCCAAACATATTACCCATAAACGTTAAAACCTCTACAGCTTTTCCAGATTTTCCATTATTTTTGAAATATACTTTTCGCTGTTCTGCTGGAGTTGGAAATTTAAATCCAGCCATTTGGTTTTTTGTTTTAGCAAGATCCATACCAGCATCTTTTGCAATAACATTCATATCTGACTTACCAGATTTAAATTTTTTATTGTACTCTGCTGTTACTTGTAAAAATGTTCTTAGCATTTCAGGATTTTCTTTGATAAATTTATCCGTAGCTGAAGTGATATCAAAACTAGTAATCCCAGCTTTGGTTGCTTCTTCAGTTGTCATGATCATCTTACCTTTAGTAAGTGCTTTATCAATCGAGTTTTTACCAAACATACACGCCATAGTTACGTTGCCATCTACTAAAGCAACAGCACCATCTGCAGGAGCCATATCTACTACTTTGATTTTTGATACATTTACTTTGTATTCTTTCATGATCATTTTGAAAGCGTAGTCAGCCATAGTATTTAATGGTACAGCAACTTTTTTACCTTCAAGCTCTCTTGCATTTTTTTTAGAAATTCCAGATGCATTACTTACAACACAACCTGTTCCGCTCATTCCATACTCAACTGCAATGTCTACCATTTTAATTGGTGCTTTTGCATTCACAGCATTTACAAACGGAGTCATTCCTTGACTGTAAGAAATATCAATTGCTCCTGATAACATAGCTTCTGTCATTTCTACTCCAGTATTGAAGTTAGTCCACTTCACTGGAACGCCTAAAGCTTTGTCGTAAGCTTTTTTAACTTTAGCTTCTTGATTTGGTGTAGCCCACTCTAAAAAGAATGCAGCTCGAACTTCTTTAGCAGCTGAAAATGCTGAAGAAGAAAAAACTAATAGAGAAGATATCAACCCTA
>JAYONI010000031.1:0-6327 GCA_038121265.1 Candidatus Pelagibacteraceae bacterium
TACAAATATTATTAAACATTTCGAAACATGCAGATATTTGCGAGGTAGGATTGCCACATAATACTCCAGTAGCAGATGGTGGACAAATTCAAAATAGCTCTTACAGGGCCATTCAAAAAGGAATTACAACTAGGCAAGTATTCAAATTAATAAAACAATTTAAAAAAAATAATACTTCAACTCCAATTATATTAATGGGTTATTTTAATACAATCTTCCAGTATGGGGAAAATCTTTTTTTGAAAGATTGCAAAACTTCAGGAGTAGATGGAATAATTGTTGTTGATTTACCTTGGCCAGAAAATAAAAAATTTTCTGACAAATGTAAAAAAAATTCAATTAATTTTATTCAACTTATTTCACCAACCACATCTGATAAGAGAATGAGACAAATCATAAAAGATTCTCATGAGATGCTCTATTACATCAGTATGCTTTCTACTACTGGAGGAAAGTTAAAAGTTTCACCCAAACAAATATTGCAAAACTATTTCAAAATTAAAAAAATTAATCCATATAAAAATGTTGTGATTGGTTTTGGTATTACAGAAAAAACAATTAGTTCATTAAAAAAAGCAGACGGACTAGTTGTCGGAAGCGCATTATGCAAAGCTATTACTGACTCTTTAAAGAATAGAACAAATCCTGTTCTTAAGCTGAATAAAATGGTAAAAAAATTAAAGGCAAAAATTATATGAATTGGATTACAAATATTACCAAAAAACTAAAGCCAAAATTAAGTAATTTATTTAATAAAAAAACATCTACGCCGAGCGATCTTTGGACTAATTGCGCCTCTTGTTCTGAAATTATTTATAAAGAAAATATAGAAAAAAATTTATATTGTTGCACCAAATGTGATGAACCGCAGCAAATCCTACCCAGACAAAGATTTCAGATTTTATTTGATGAAGGAATGTATACAGAAATTGACACTCCAGAGCTCAACTCAGATCCTTTAAAATGGAAAGATATAACTAGCTTTAAGGACAAGGTAGAAGCTGCAAGAAAAAAATTTAACCAACGTCATGCAGCTTTAGTTGCTACGGGAAATATTAATAGCGTCCCAGTTGTAGTTTATTGTATGAATCAAAAATTTCTTGGTGGATCTGTTGGAGTAGAAGAAGGTGAAGCTTTTGTCTTTGCTTGCAAATATGCAGCTGAACATAATCTTCCCTTTTTAGCTTTTCCGCAAACCGGCGGCCAGCGTATGCAGCATTCAGCTTTTGCGCTCATGCAAATGCCAAAATCTATTATTGGTCTTCAAATGCTTGAAGAAAAAGGTTTGCCAGCGATTATTATGGCAACAAGTCCTGTAGCAGGCGGAGTAACTGCAAGTTGGTTTTATGGTCCATCTGTATTTGTATTTGCAGAATCAGAACAGACGAAAATTATGTTTGCGGGACCAGGTGTTATTAAAAGAACGATAGGTGAAGATTTACCAGAAGGCTTTCAAACAGCTGGTTACTTATTAAAAAAAGGTTTTGTAGATAGAATTATTCATAGAAAAAATCATCGAGAAGAGTTGAGCAGTTTGCTTTCTATTTTGTTAAAACTTGATAAACCTTCTCAAGAAATAAAAGATGAATCAACCCTCGAAACTGCAATGGATACTGAACGATCTTTACAGACGAAGATCTCCTGATAATATTAAGCTTACTCTTGATCGTATCAAACAATTACTAACGAAATTAGGATCTCCAGAAAAAAATATAGAAAAAAACTCTATTATTTTTCTAGGATCGAATGCGAAATACTCCACATTAAAATGGACTCAAGCAATTTTAGAAGGTCAGGGTTTAACTACTAATGCTTTTATTAGTCCGCATGTAACGAATGTAACAGAACGAATTGAGTTTTCAGGAAAACAAATTACAGAAGAAGAATTTATTCACTATCTTACCCTAGTTGAGAAGCATGCTGATGAAGATGTAACTTTTTTTGAAATGTTATGCGCTATGGCTTTTTTAGGTTTTAGTGAAAAAAAAGCAGATATTAATTTAATCGAAGTCGGGTTGGGTTATATTTTTGATGCTACTAGAACTATAGAAAATCCATTCATTACAGTGATATGCCCAATTTCGTTAGAGCACAAAAGCTTTTTGGGTCCAGAACTACAAGATGTAGTGCGTAATAAAGTTTCTGATATCAGTAAAAAAACTAATATCATTATTTCAAAACAAGAACCTACCACTTTAAAATATATAGATGAATATCTTGCAAAAAATCCATCCAAGAAGTTTTATCTAAGCGAAGAATTTAATATTCACTTAGAAGATAATAAAATTATATTCCAAGATAACGATTGCTTACTAGATATAGATCAACCAAAATATTTTCCTAAATTTCAGTTACCAAATCTAGCTTGTTCTATTCAAGCATCTAAAATAATTTCTGGAAATGCATTAGATGCAAAAAAAATATCTTCCTCTATTTTTACCGTTACCATGCCAGCAAGATTTCAAAAAATAGATGATCCAAAATTATTAGAATATGTAAATGTAGAGACTGTTTTATATGCCTGTGGAAGTCACAACCCACAGAGTGCAATCGCCACGAGAGAAGCTCTTGAAGAACTCAATACAAAAAAACCAGTCTTTATAGTTTTTGCAATGAATAAAAGTAAAGATTTAAAAGAATATTTAAAACAGTTTGCTTCCATTGCGACAGAACTTTTGGCCGTTCAATTAAGAGATGGTTTTTATAGTACCGAAGAAATTATCCAAGCTTGTGATGAACTTGGTATTAAGGCAAGGCCTGCAGCAAAAAATAATGCAATTTCGCCGATTATGCAATTAAGTATAGCTTGTCCAGACTCATTAATATTAGTTTGTGGCTCTTTCGAACTTTGTGGAAGTTTGCTACAGTTAGGTACTAAGCAATGAAAAAAATTTTAATAACTATTCTTTCCTACTTAATATTAAGTGTTCCCTCTTTTGCTCAAGATGGATGGAAATTGCTTCAAGAGGGAGGAAAAATTGTTTGGATAAGACATAGTATTACAACACCATCTTGCTGTGGGGATCCTGAAAATCTAAAAATTAATGATCGATCAACACAAAGAAATTTGGGAAAAGAAGGAATTGCTCAAAGTAAAAAAATTGGTCAATTGTTTAAAAAAAATAATATTCAAATTGATCAAGTGCTTTCAAGTCAATTTGAAAGATGCAGAGACACTGCTAAATATGCATTTGGAAATTATAAAGACTTTCCACCTTTAAATTCTTTTTTTAGAGAAGGCATTGGAGCTAATGCAACCAGACAATTGCAAGATATTAAATCTTTTATTAAAAACTGGAATAGTTCTAAAAATTTAATTTTAGTTACACATCAAGTAGTCATCTCAGGATCTGTAAACGAAACTGTCTCTTCAGGAGAAATGGTTATTACAGATAAAAATCTAAAAGTGTTAGCTAGAATACCTACTTTATAATTATCTAACTTTACTATCTAGCCACTCTTTAATATTCGACTTGTTAGCTGCGCCTACTTTAGTATCCAACAATTGGCCACCCTTAAAAAGTAACATCGTTGGAATTCCTCTTACTCCATATTTTGTTGGAGTATTAGGTGCATCATCAATATTATGTTTAGCAATAACAAGTTTGTCTGACATTTCATCCGATAGTTCTTCTAGAACGGGTCCTACCATTTTACATGGTCCGCACCATTCAGCCCAAAAATCCACTAATACAGGCTTATCAGATTGTAATACTTCTGTTTCAAAATTATCGTCATTTACTTGCTTGGTTGCCATAAAAGAATCTCCTAAAGTTAAAAGGGTAAGTTAAGCATCTACTTAAAATTGTCAACTAGGCGTCTTGATATTTTTTTTCAATCTCTTCTAGAAAATTATTTAAATCATTCATCATTGCAAGACGTTCTTGGTCATTTTCTTCTTCATATTTCACTCTAAGAGTATCAAGTTCAGAATAAGCTTTAGGAATGGTATTCCATTTTTCTTGATTCGTACTTAATATTTGTTTTGCAATAGCCCGGTGAATTTCATTGTACATATCCTTTGGTAAGATCGTAGGATTTTCCTCATACATTAACCTTTTTGCAAAATAATTAAATCGAGAATCTTTAAATTTATCTGCAATAATTAATCGATCTTTCCAATCTGCTTTGTGAAATTCTTGCATAGTATTTCTATCTGCATCGCTTGCAAAGCCACCTGAATAAATTGACTCTTCTGCTTGAACATCAAGTTGGGAGTCTAAATCTTCTTTTTCTTGCGCTTCTTCTTCTAAAATTCTAGAAACTTTCTTTTTAAATTCTTCATTGCCGCGTAAGGCTTCAGCACGTTCCATTAACTTTTTCATACCAAGTTGCTTATAACCATCAAAATTTTCACCAAACTTTGGATTCATAATAACAGGATGTTTGTTATTTTTAACGGATCTTATAATTTTTGGACTTTTTTTCATGGCTGCCTTCAAGTCTTCCATGCTCATTTCAAAATAAGTTTGGGGATCTTCTTTTAAATCAAAACATTGAGGCCAATTATATTTAGGATGAAAACATAAAAAGGTAACGACATAAGGTCTTGCTTTTCCATAAAAATATTCATTAAAACAAAATAATTTTTCATTTTCTACAATAGTATTGACCTCCGCTTTGCTTGTGGTCATTAAACTTGCCTTCCATACAGCTGGCGCTTTATCTGCAATTATTTTTGCAATTCCAATAGTTGCCAACACATCTCCGATAGCATCGTGGGCATTTCCATGTTCAATGCCATTCATGGGTGCAAGCTCATCTAATTTAAAAACTGCATTCCCTTTATCTGATGTAGGAGTTTTAATACACTCAGGATAATATAGATGTGCGGTTCTAATTAATCCCAAAATATCTCCGCGCTTGTTTCCATTAAACTGAGTTAGGTAAGGATCGTTTAAAGTTTTAAACAAAGTTTTTCGTAAAAACTCCTCATCAAAACCAATTGAATTGTATCCAATAAAAACAGCTGGCGTCCATTTTTTAAAAACTTGAAGCATTTGATCAACTAAACCATAATGAGAAAGATTAGTTTTTCTCAACATATCCGGAGTTGTTTTGTTAACCAACAAAGCGCCTGGTTCAGGGACTAATCCAGGTTTCAAACCACACTTTGCCTCAAATCTATCTAATTCTTGAAAGTTATCATTAACTAAAACTGCTCCAACTTGAATAATTTGATCCCAGGTACCTGACCTGCCAGTAGTTTCAAAATCATAAAAAGCATAATTCATTTATTTATTATCCTCTATAGATGCAACACTAGTTCCTTCTATTTCCTGAATTTTGTCAGCTCTTCTTTGAATTTTTTCTGCAGACGTTTTTATATTTCTAAATTGATCTGCTACTAAATTAAATTTTTTTTCAACATCTTCTGTTCTTTCTACTAATCTTCCAATATCTTTTCCGATCATTCCAATTTCTTTAATTATAACTTGAGCTTTTTTGGTCATTTCTGAATCTTTTAAAAAAACTCTCAAAGTATTAAGCAAACCCCAAAGGTAAGAAGGAGACACAATTAGTACATTTTTTTCTCTTGCTTTTTGCATCAAATCAACTTCGCTATCTATAATTGATCGATACACAGACTCAGATCTTACAAACATAATTGCATGCGGTGCAGTTTCTCCACTAATTATATAATCATCAGAAATTTTTTTAACATTTTTCATAACATCGTCTTCAAATAATTTTTTATATTTCTTGATATCCTCTTCATTTTCGGCAGCAGAATAATTTTTAAAATTATCTAAAACAAATTTTGAATCTATGCATATTCTGGAATTAGCATCTCCAAAATCGATTAAACAATCTACTCTTTTGTTATTAGATAGTGTTTCTTGAAATTTTAAATATTGCTTTGGCAATCTATCTTTTAAAAGTTTTTCTAATTCAACTTCAGAAAAAGCCCCTCTTTCTTGACGATCATTAAGCATACCTTGAAAGTTTTTAAATGTAGTATCGATAGAGCTTTGCATTATGTTCATATTTTTTGCAGCTTCTTCTAATTTTACAAATCGCTCCATTAGATTTGAAAGCTGTGTACTTAAAACTTCATTTCCAGAATTGCTTTCTTCTTTTTTTTGAGAAAAAATAGAATAGCCAACAAAAATTAAAACAACGAGGCAGGTTAATATTAGTACAATGTCAGTCATAAGTTTTATGTATGGAAAAAATTATAGAGATAAGTAACCGCTAATAATTAGCTTCCCAATACAATGTTTGCCAATTTTAGTTGATATACTTTAACCTGATTCTAGGGACAAAATTCAAAGATTTTCAAAAATAATGCTTAAAAATCAACAGTTATTTGGCTTCGTTTGTCCG
>JAYONI010000032.1:0-6287 GCA_038121265.1 Candidatus Pelagibacteraceae bacterium
GCTATTAATGGAATGACTGTAGTTGCTTCTGCAAATACCATTTGCTCTTTAGTTGTATCCACTTTACCCCAAGAGCTTGCTTCTTTTAAAGTTGAGCTGCTGCATGCTCCATCTCTAGAATCTGCAACTGTAATTTGAATTGCATATTTATGCATTTCAACTTCTTTACCTAATAATTCTGCGCAGATTACTGTATCTTGAATAAAATTTTTAGGAACACCACCACCAATCATAAATAATCCAGAATTTTTTGATTGTATCTTAATTTCAGTAAGTTCTCTAAATTCTCTTATTGAATCAATTGTCATATGTTTGTCAGGATTTTGCTCTTGATGTATCACAAGACCAAAACCAGCAGAGCTATCTGTAAATGCTGGACAAAATATCGGCACTCCATGATCGTATGCAGTTTCTATTAAAGAATTTTTTTTCTTTGAATGTTTTTTTAAATATTTTCCTAATTCCCAAATAAATTCTCTAGAAGTGTGTGGCCTTGGTTCTAAACCATTTGCAACTTCACAAATAGTTTTATCACAAGCTTGTAACTCGTCTTCATCAATATACGTATCGTAAATTCTATCGATATAGTTTTCTCTTAAAACATTATCATCTTGAAAAGAAGATCCTTGATAATGTTTAAATCCTAAAGCTTCAAAAAAATCCATATCAATAATAGATGCTCCAGTAGCAACAATTGCATCTACCATGTTGTATTTAACTAAATCTGTATATAGTTGCATACATCCTGCAGCAGAAGTAGAGCCAGCCAAAGTTAAAAAAATAGTACAATCTTTGTCATTAATCATTTCGTTAAAAATTTTCGCAGCATTACCAGTTTCTCTTGAAGTGAATGACATTTTAGACATCGAGTCTATGATCGGCCTAGCATCAAAAGATGTGATATCGATATGTTCAACCGGCGTTGATAAAAAACTAGATTTATTGTGTCCCATTTATAATGATTAACTACGCAACTAAGTAATTAGTGTTAGACTCTTCTTCAAATATTGACATGATTGGCTTGTCATTTACTTCATGTATTTCGTCAGAATAAAATCCGTTAAATTTTGTTCTCATGTTAATTCCATATGCTCCCAATTGGCCAATTTCTATATAATCCCCTTCTTTAATATTATTAGGTAATAAAAAAGGTCCTTTCATAAAGTCTATACCGTCACAAGTAGGACCATAAAAACTAAATGGAGTTAATCTTTTTGAAAAAGATTTTTCAATTTGAATCATGCGAGTTGGAAAAATAAAATTTGGCGTACCAGCATCGAATAATGATCCATACGTTCCATCGTTAATATACAAAATTTGTTTTTTTCTTAACTCTACTCTAACTATTGTAGATCCGCTCTCTGCTACAAGTGCTCTACCAGGTTCACAAATTAATTGAGTAGTTTCTGGTAAATTAAGTGAGTTAATTGTTTTTGTAATTTCGTTGATGTATTCGCTTAAAGGCTGCGGATATAAATCAGGATAAGTTGATGGAAATCCTCCGCCAACATTAATAAAATCTGGATAGATACCAGTTTTTTTTATTAAAATATTTATATCCTTAATTGCTTTAGAATATGAAATGGGATGCATACATTGTGATCCAACGTGAAAACTTATTCCAATCTTGTGCGCTTTTTCTTTTGCAGATTTTAGTAATGATGTTGCTTCACCTAATGTTGCACCAAATTTTTTGGATAGGTCAATTTCTGCATGTTCATTTGAAATTGCAATTCGTAAAAATAAATTTAAATCATTTGCTTGATTTGTAACTTCAAGTATTTTTTCTAATTCAAATTTACTATCAAAAGAAAAATCTCGAACACCATAATTATAGTAAGCTTCATAAATACTTTCTTTGCTTTTCACTGTATGCATGAAAAAAGGTTTTGCTTCAGGCAATACTTTTCTAATTAATTTAATTTCTTCAAGAGATGCTGTATCAAAATTTCTTACTCCGCTTTCAAATAAAGTTTGCAAAACTTTTTCATTTGAATTGCATTTTACAGCATATAGGGTTGTGCCCGGAAAATTTTCCACGAACCAGCTTGATGCGATTCGGATACTTTCTTCTCTAATACAGTAAACTGGATTTACTGGTCTTGTAGCTTTGACCAACTCGTCAACAGACTGAAATTTTGCCATCTCATAAAACCTCTCGTTAGTTACTAGTTGGCTAATAAAATTTATTTACAAAGCCATCTTAATTCCGCAAATAAGGTTTTTTTTAATTAATGTAAACAAAAAAAATCATCATCAAATTTAAAATAATCAACACACGCAAAAGTAATTTTTTGACGAAGCTGGTGAGAGAGGTGATGATATTTATTTTGAATTTAGACTTGAGATTGCAAGTTCAATACCTATATTCATGGTATGAAAATTAATAATAATTCCCTAAAAATAAGCGATTTTGACGATGTTAGCTTGCTAGTAGTCGATGATGACGACCCATTTAGAAATAGATTGGGCAGAGCGATGGAAAGCAAAGGATTTAAGGTCAGTCTTGCAAAAGGGGTCGAGGAAGCCATAAGTTTAATCAAAAAGAGCCCACCAGCCTTTGCTGTGATCGATTTACGTCTTTTAGATGGAAATGGACTCGATGTAGTAGATGAAATCCACCGAATCAAGAAAGACAGTAGAATTGTTATGCTAACAGGTTACGGTAATTTACCCACTGCAGTGGCAGCTGTTAAAGCAGGTGCAATAGATTATATTTCAAAACCAGCTGATGCTGAAGCTGTGGAGGCTGCTTTGTTAGCAGCTCCTAATAAAAAGGCTGTTCCACCTGAAAATCCAATGTCTGCGGATCGAGTTAAATGGGAGCATATTCAACGAGTATTTGAGCTTTGCAATAGGAATGTTTCAGAAACTGCAAGACGTTTAAAAATGCACCGAAGAACTTTGCAAAGAATTTTATCTAAACGATCCCCTAGATAGATTTATTAAAAAAACTAATCTTTGGAATTAATAAAGCTAGTAAAAATATTTTAAAAAATTCAGCAAGTATAAATGGAAGCACACCTATCGATAAAATAGGTTTGTCCCATCCAATTATGAAGCCAAGCCACAAACATCCAATAAAATAAATTGGTAGCACAGATAAAGTTAATTTAATTATTCTTTGAAATAGACTTGTTTTTAAGTTTAATTTTCCTGACAAATATGCAGTGAATAAAAATCCAAGCAAGTATCCACCAGTAGGACCAGTCATATATGCTAATCCGATTCCTTTTTCAGGAGTTCCTGCAAATACGGGAAGTCCTATAGCACCCTCCAGAAGATAAGCTGAAATAATTAAACAAGCTTTTTTCCACCCAAAAATAAAACCAAACAACATAATAACAAAAGTTTGCATTGTCATTGGCACTGGGTAAAAAGGAACTTTAGTTTTTGCTGATAAAACTAAAATTATTGATCCAAATACAATTAATGAAAAATAAGTTAATAAAGTTATTGTAAGTTTTGAGTTAATATTTTTTTCTAAAATCATAAATTTGATGTTAATTTAATGAATACATCTTCTAAGTCTGCATCTTCTGTCATTATGTCTTGAATTTCAAGTCCTTTTTCTTTTATTTTTAAGATAATATCTTCAATATTTATTTCTGTTTTATCATATTTAATAGCAATTTCATTATTTTTTAAGTATTCAATTTTTAAATTATTATCTAAGTATTCTCCTATGGATTTAAAATTTTTAACTTTAAATTTAATTTTTTTTAAATGTATTTGAGATAAAAGATTTTCTGTTTTATCTAAAGCAGCAATTTTACCATGATTAATAATTGCTACTCGGTCACAAAGTTGTTCAGCTTCCTCAAGATAATGAGTTGTTAAAATAATAGTAACACCTTGTTTATTTAAATCCTTAACATTTTCTAATAATTTTTGTCTTAGATCTACATCAACGCCAGCAGTAGGTTCATCTAATATTAAAATCGGTGGTTGATGAACCATGGCTTTCGCAACTAATAACCTTCTTTTCATTCCTCCCGATAGTGATCTTGTGTAAGCATCTGCTTTTTCAGTTAAACTAGTTAACTCTAAAATTTTATCTGTAATTCGGTCTTTTTTGCCAATACCATAGAGGCCGGCTTGAATTTCAAGTAACTTTCTTGGTGAAAAAAAAGGGTCAACATTAACCTCTTGCGGAACAATTCCTAATGATGCTCTTACTTGTCTAGGGTTAATATCAATATCAAAACCCCAGACATTCACTTGGCCTTTTGTTTTAATAACAATTCCAGCAAGTATATTTATTAAAGTTGATTTTCCAGCACCGTTAGGCCCAAGTAATCCAAAAATTTCGCCTTGCTTAACATCAAAACTTATATCATCAAGTGCATGTAATATTTTTCCATTTGTCAGCTCAAAATTTTTGCTTAGATTTTCTACTTTAAGTGCAATTGAATGATTCATGTAGTAATGTTGTATTAATACTGAATTATTCTTATAAAAGAAATTAAATTTATGACCGTCTCAGAAAAAAAGCATATTTATTTAATAGATGGATCTGGATTTATTTTTAGAGCTTATTATGCGCTTCCACCTTTAACGAGAAAAAGTGATGGATTGCCAGTTGGTGCTGTTAGCGGCTTTTGTAATATGCTCTACAAATTTGTAGAAGAAGCTAGAAATCTAGAAAAAATTGATAGACCCACTCATTTAGTAGTTGTTTTTGATAGTGCAAGAAAAAATTTTAGAAATGATATTTATAAAGATTATAAAGCAAATAGAGAAAATACTCCTGAGGATTTAATACCTCAATTTGATTTAATAAGAAAAGCTGTTGAGGCATTTAATATTCCAAGTATTGAAATGTTAAATTATGAAGCAGATGATTTAATTGCTACATTTAAAGAACAAGCTTCCAAAAAAAAAATTAAAGTTACTATTGTATCTTCAGATAAAGATTTAATGCAATTAGTGGATGAGAATACTTTTATGTTTGATAGCATGAAAGATAAATTTATTGATAAAGAACAAGTCAAAGAAAAATTTGGAGTATATCCTGATAAAGTTATAGATATTCAATCTTTGGCAGGAGACTCATCTGATAATGTACCCGGTGTTCCTGGAATAGGAATAAAAACGGCAGCAGAATTAATTAATGAGTATGGTAATTTAGATAATTTACTTAAAAATGCCTCTAACATTAAACAACCAAAACGAAGACAGACTCTTTTAGATAATAAAGAGAATGCACTGATTAGTAAAAAGCTTGTAACTTTAAAAAAAGATGTGCCAATCGAGTATTCTATTGATGATTTTTTACTAAAACCAATTGATTCAAAAAAAATTCTCACATTTTTAAAAGATATGGAATTCTCAAGACTGTATAAAAAATTAGAAAATGACTATGGGTTATTCGAAAATATTCCCAACGATAATAGTGCAGTTAAAAATGAAATTTCTTTAGAAAAAAATAAAACAAATAAAAAAAATTTCTCTCTAATCTTTGATTTGAAGAATTTAGAGAAAATTTTAAATAAAGCTGATGAAAAAGGAGTTTTTGCAATTGATACCGAAACTAATTCTCTAGACCCAATGGTCGCCGATTTAGTTGGTATTTCTTTATGTGTAACTCCAGGAGAGGCTTTTTATATTCCTGTAGGGCATAAAAAAAAAGAAGATGATTTAGTTAAAAAACAACTAAAATTAAACGATGTATTAAAGCTTATTAAGCCTTTTCTAGAAGACAGTTCGATTAAAAAAGTAGGTCAAAATATTAAATACGATTATAGAATTTTTTTACAGCATGGGATTCAAATGAATTCCATAGAAGACACGATGTTAATGTCTTATGCGTTAGATGCTGGTAAAAATAGACATGGGATGGATCTTCTTTCCGAAATACACCTTGATCACAAACCAATTACTTTTAAGGATGTTGCAGGAACAGGTAAGTCACAAGTAACATTTGATCAAGTAGATATCGAACAAGCAAAAGAATATGCCTGCGAGGATGCAGATATTACCTTAAAACTTTATGAGGCTTTTGAAAAAAGACTATTTAGTGAAAATGTTTTAACCGTTTATGATCAGTTGGAAAAACCATTGGTTAAAATTTTATCTACTATTGAGAACAATGGAGTAAAAATTGATCAAAAAATCTTACATAAATTATCTGAAAAGTTTTCTATTGAAATAAGTAATCTTGAAAAAAAAATTTTTAAAATTGCAAAAGAAGAATTTAATATAGGCTCTACTAAGCAGTTGGGCGATATTATTTATGAAAAATTAAAAATTGCAGGATCTAAAAAAACAAAAAAAGGTAATTTTGC
>JAYONI010000033.1:0-6068 GCA_038121265.1 Candidatus Pelagibacteraceae bacterium
GCTTGATTTCAATTGCAGAAATTTTCATAACGCCAAGGGTAATACACCTTTTTTGGTTTGAAATAAATTACTTTAATTGGTTTAAGGCTTGCAGAGGGTTATATTTACTGTTTTTCCAAATGTAACTTGAACAAGCTATGTATTTAGCGCCATTTTCAAGTAAAGCTTTATAATTCTCTTCATTTATTCCTCCAATTGCTACCACCGGGGTTGCGAGGTTTTTTTTTGCCCATTGAAGTAATTTTGTATCCGCTTTGAATTTTGTTTTTTTTGTTTTGGTTTTGAAAAAAGATCCAAAAGCTAAATAAGTTGCGCCATTTTTTTCTGCAGCTAATGCAAGTTTTTTTGAGTTATGACAAGTAACTCCAATAATTTTCAATGATCTAAAGGTTTGCTTTGTTAGTTGCAAAGACAAATCTTTTTGACCAATATGACAGCCATCACAATTTAATTCAGAGGCTATCTCGGGAAAATCATTAATAATTAATTTTACTTTATTTTTAATTATTTTTTTTATTTTGAGTATTGTTTGTAATAATTTTTTTTTTGATAAAGATTTTAATCTTATTTGTAAAAATGCAATTCGTTTTGTTTCGATTAACTTAGGCAAATAAATAAAAAAAGAATTATCTAATGTATTTGGAGTTATTAAATAAATATTTTTTTTATTCAAACTAGGCAGCTATTTCTTTTGCTTCGTTCCACTCACCTTTAGATGCAAGGCTATTCATTAAAGCTCTTACAATAAACTCATTTTGAGTATCTGATGCATTGGTAATATCTTCAGCCCATTTTTTTAGTGCACTTTGCTGAAGCGCTCTACCATATGAAAAAGTAAATACAAATTCTGTATTATTAATTTTATTAATTGCATTTAAATTTCTCGTAGCCTCTAATTCTGTTTGACCTCCTGATAAAAAAGCTATTCCAGGAACTTCCTCAGGAACATTATTTTTAATACATTCCAAGGTTCTTTTGGCTACCATTTCATTTTCATTTTTAATCCCAGATTCAGATCCATTTAAAATCATATTAGGTTTTAATACAATTCCTTCTAATTTTACTTTTGCAATTTTTAACTGATGAAAACATTCGTGCAAAACTCTTGAAGTTACATCAAAACATTTTTGCATGTCGTGCTTACCATCCATCAATACCTCTGGCTCAACAATGGGAACCATATTTGCCTCTTGTACTAATGCTGCATATCTTGCAAGAGAATGTGCGTTAGCAACAATCGCTGCTTCACTCGGAAAAATATTTGAAATTTTATAAACGCCTCGCCACTTCGCAAATCGCGCTCCTAATTGATAATATTCTTGAAGTCTTTCTCTTAAACCATTTAGTCCTTCTGTAATTGTTTCATCAGTAGAACCTGCCAGTGGTTTAACCCCAGTATCTACTTTAATACCTGGGATAATATTTTGTTTTTCAAGCAATGCCGGGATAGATATTCCACTGCTTGTTGTTTGTCTTAATGTCTCATCATACAAAATAACACCACTAATATAATCTTTTGCTTTGTTGGACGTAAATAAGGTTTCTCTAAAATTCAGTCTGTTTTCTGCAGTAGATGGCACACCAACAGAATCTAAACGTTTTGTCATTGTTCCGGTGCTTTCATCTGCTGCTAAAATTCCTTTGCCTGGGGCAAGCATTAGTTTTGCAATTTTTTCAATTTCCATAATGAAAGAACCTATAGTAATTTAATTTTTTTTTTCAAGAACTTTTAAACCAGGAAGTACTTTTCCTTCCAGCCATTCGAGAAATGCTCCTCCAGCTGTGGATATGTAGGTAAATTTATTTTCTTGGTTTGATTTTTTGATCGCGGCAAAAGTATCTCCACCACCTGCAATAGAAATAATTTTTTGATTAGCTGTTAATTGACCTATCGCTTTCGCAACTGAATTAGTTCCATTTGCAAATTGATCTTTTTCAAAAAAACCTAAAGGACCATTCCATAAAACAGTTTTACTTTGTTCTAATATTTCTTGAATTTGTAGAATAGACTGTTCACCAATATCTAAAATCATTTCTTCATGATTAACTTCATCTAAAGATTTATTGGTACCACGATCTTCAAAAGTTGTCGCTGTAATCACATCTGTTGGAAGAACTAATTTGCAGTTATTTCTTTTTGACTCATTAATAATACTTTTGATGGTATCTTCGATGTTATCTTCAATTTTAGATTTTCCAATATTATGACCATCATGCTGAAAGAAATTATTTGCCATTGCACCACCAATAATCATGAAATCTATTTTTGGAAGTAAATTGATAATTAAATCAATTTTAGTCGAAATTTTTGAGCCACCAATGATACAAGTAACAGGTTTTTTAGAATCTAGCATAATTGCATTTAGTGCTTTTAGTTCCGCGGCTATTGTTTCTCCGGCATAAGAGTCAATAAATTTAGTGATACCATGGATAGATGCATGAGCTCTATGCGAGCAGGAAAATGCTTCATTAATATATAAATCAGATGTACCAGCTAATAACTGAGAAAATGAATCCGAATCTTTTTCTTCTCCTGGATCAAATCGTAAATTTTCTAATAAAAAAATTTTTTTTCCATCTTTAATTTTTTGATCAATAGTTGCTTTATAATTTTCAGTAATAAACTCTATTTCAGTGCCAATGATCTTTTCAGCTTCTTGTTTGATAGGAGCTAGGGAAAAACCTGTCTTACCTTTTTTTTGCGGTCTACCTAGATGGGAGCATAGAATTACTTTTGCTCCTCTTGCCAATAAAGAGTGAATAATAGGTTTTACTTTTACAATTTTGGTAGCATCGCTAACTTGTTGATTTTGTAAAGGTACGTTAAAATCTACTCTTAGTAAAACTTTTAGACCCTGAATATTTTTATTTGCATCTAACTGTCTTAAGGGTTGCATGCTGAAATTTATTTTTTAAGAAATAGTGCAAGATCAACCATTCTATTAGAAAATCCCCATTCGTTATCATACCAGGCAAATACAGTAGCAAATTTTTTATCAATTACTTTTGTTAATAAAGTATCAATAACTGAGGATCTTTTGTCATGGTTAAAGTCAGATGAAACTAATGGCTGATCGGTTACTCCTAATATATTTTTTAAATATGTATTACTTGCTTTAGTTAAGGCATTGTTAATCAGTTTTTCATTAATTGTTTTTTTAGCAACAAACGATAATTGAACTAAAGAAACATTTGGAGTGGGCACTCTAATAGAGATACCATCAATTTTATTTTTTAATTTTGGTAAAATCAGTTCTAAAGCTTTTGCAGCTCCAGTACTTGTGGGAACCATGTTGTTGGGTCCACTTCTAGCTCTTCGTAAATCTTTGTGAGAGTTATCTAGTAATCTTTGATCTGTTGTATAGGAATGAATTGTAGTCATGTACCCATTTTGAATAGTAAAATTTTTATCCATCACATAAGCAAGTGGAGCTAAGCAATTGGTAGTACAAGAAGCCACAGAAATAATTTTATCTTGATTAGAAATATTTTTATGGTTGATTCCGTAGACAACTGTTTTATCAGCGTTTTTACATGGAGCTGATACCAAAACTCTTTTTGCTCCAGCGATTAAATGTTTGCTAGATTGTTCTTTAGAGTTAAATTTTCCCGTACATTCAAAAACAATATCAATTCCAAGCTTTTTCC
This sequence comes from Candidatus Pelagibacteraceae bacterium, assembly GCA_038121265.1. GTDB lineage: Bacteria > Pseudomonadota > Alphaproteobacteria > Pelagibacterales > Pelagibacteraceae > IMCC9063. The sequence goes on from JAYONI010000033.1 coordinate 3,649, forward strand.
ACGGTAAGTTAATAGGATCATTTTCATGAAAGCATAAAATATTATGACCAGCAATTTTGATAGATTTTTTGTCAAATTTTATTCCATGGTTAAGATTGCCATGAATGGTGTCTTTTTCTAATAAAAAGGCACTAGTTCCAGTATTCGCTCTATTATTAATTGCAACTACTTTAATATTTTTAACTTTATTTTCAATAATGGATCTTAAAACCATTCTACCAATTCGACCAAATCCATTTATTGCAACTTTAATCATTATTTTTTAACTAATTTTTTTGCCTGTTGTATTACATTATTACTCGTAATTTTAAAATGTTCATATATTTTTTTATAAGGTGCGCTTTTTCCAAAAGAATTAATGCCTATTTCAGCACCTTGGTTTCCAGTCAATTTTTTCCAGCCCATCGTAGAAGCTGCTTCAATTGAAATTTTAGCTTTTGTTTCTTCTAAAATTTTATTTTTATATTTTGAATTTTGTAATTCAAATAACTCTTGGCAAGGAACAGAAATAACTTTGGAATAAATTTTTTCTTGTTGAAGTTTTTTACTAGCTTCAATTGCTATTTCTACTTCAGAACCACTCGCTAAAATAGTTAGATGAATTTTACTATTTGTTCTAAAAACTTCATAGGCTCCATAAGCGCATTTATTTTCTTTATTAAATTTTTTTCGAATAGGAGTTAAATTTTGTCTTGTTAATGAAAGAACGCTTGGAGTGTTTTTTTGTTCTATAGCTAACTGCCAACATTCAATAGTTTCTGTAGTATCTGCAGGTCGAAATACATTTAAATTTGGTATTGCTCTTAGCCCCGCTAATTGCTCAATAGGTTGGTGTGTAGGGCCATCCTCTCCAAGACCAATTGAGTCATGCGTCATAACATAAATCACTCTTTGCTTCATTAAAGCAGATAGCCTGATAGCTGGCTTGCAATAATCACTAAAAATTAAAAAGGTTCCTCCGTAAGGTATAAGCTTATCATGTAAAGCTATCCCATTCATGATAGCTGCCATTGCGTGCTCTCTCACACCGTAATGAATATAGCTTCCCTTAAAATTACGTGGTTGAATGACAAGTTGATTTTTTGTTTTTGTATTATTTGATCCAGCCAAATCTGCAGAACCCCCAATTAATTCTGGCATATGCTTAGTTAGCATTGTCAAAATATCTTCTGATGATTTTCTTGTAGCTGTAGGTTTTTCATTTTGTGCAGCATTTTGTTTTGCTAATGCAATAATAGAATTTAATTTTTTAAGACTAGTTGAATGATTATTATTTAATTTATTTTTCTTTTTCCATTTTTTTTCTTCTTGCAAACCTCGTTTTCCAATATCTCTCCATGCCTGCAAAATCTGTGAAGGTATCTGGAATGGTTGATAATTCCAATTCAGTTTTTTTCTAACTAATTGTATTTCTTCTTCTCCTAAAGGGCTTCCGTGAACAGAAGATTTCCCTGATTTATTCGGAGAGCCAAATCCAATTATTGTTTTACATGCGATTACAGTTGGTTTTTTTGCTTGTTGAACTTTTTTGATAGCATTAAAAATTTGTTTTTCATTATGTCCATCAATATCAATGTAATCCCAACCATAGGATTCTAATCTTTTTTTATAATTATCTGAGACTGCCAAGCTGGTTGGTCCATCAATGGAAATAGAATTATTGTCAAAAAAAACAATTAAATTTTTTAATTGTAAGTGACCAGCTAAACTAAAGGCTTCATGACTTATGCCCTCCATTAAGCAACCATCTCCAGCAACAACATAAGTTTTATGATCAAAAGTATTTTTTCCTTTAGTCGTTTTTAAAATTTCTTCTGAGATGGCAAATCCAACTGCATTGGCAATTCCTTGCCCCAGAGGTCCCGTTGTTGTTTCAATACCAGTTCCTTTTTCATATTCTGGATGACCAGCGCAAATAGAATCCATTTGCCGAAAATTTTTAATATCTTGTAGTGAAACACTTTTGTATCCGGTGAGATATAAAAGTGAGTATAGCAACATCGAACCATGTCCCGCAGATAAAACGAATCGATCTCTATTAATCCAGTTAGGATTTTGAGGATTAAATTTTAAAAAATGTCTAAAAAGAACAGTACACACATCTGCCATCCCCATGGGCATACCTGGATGTCCTGAATTAGCTTTTTGTATTGCATCTATTGATAAAAAACGAATAGCATTTGCTAATTCATGATGTGTAATTTTTTTCATTTAAAAACCTTTTAGACTTTGGATCTCGAAATTAATATTACTTTGTATTATAATTACAAATAATTTAATTTAAATGTAATGAATAAATTCAAAGAAAAAGAAGAAAATCTTTTCCAATCCCTATCCAAATTAGACTCTATTACTGATTTAGTTGTTAATTCCAAAAAAAAAATCATTGATTTAGAACAAGTGAGACTTAATTTGGAGAC
>JAYONI010000034.1:0-6043 GCA_038121265.1 Candidatus Pelagibacteraceae bacterium
AAAGAATATTATAAAAAAATTGAAGCCATACAGTACACCTTGGCCCATGATGATGGTCAACAATTAGAAAGCATGATCGACGCTGATATTATTATTATGGGCGTCAGCAGAACAAGCAAAACTCCAACGTCTATTTATCTTGGAGAAAAAGGATTTAAGACTGCAAACATACCCCTGGTGGCGCATCAAGTAGTTCCAGAATATATATTTAAATCCAAAGCAATGCTTGTGGGGCTGGTGGTAGACCCTAAGCGCCTTGAGGACATAAGAAAAACCAGAATGAATTTATTAAATGACAAGCCAGATTCTAGTTATGCTAACATTGAGCTGATCCAAGAAGAAATTGATAAATCAAAAAAACTATTTGCCTCTCACAAAATACCAACCATAGACGTAACTAGAAAATCAGTAGAAGAAACAGCGGCTGCAATAGTAAAAATCTATGAGATTAAAAAAAATGCATGATCGATAATATTATTTTAGCATCTAAAAGCGAAATTAGAAAAAAAGTACTAGAGGAGGCAAATTTTAAAGTACAAGTTGAACCCTCTAATGTTGATGAAGAGGAAATTAAATTATCTATGATAGCAAATGGTGCAAATTGTATTGAAATTGCTAAGAGTTTGGCCGAGCACAAAGCGAATAGAATTAGTAGCAAATTTGAGCAACATTATGTTTTGGGAGCCGATCAGGTTCTAGATTTAGATGGCGTTTGTATTAGCAAGCCCGCAAGTAGAGACGAGGCTAAAAATATTTTACATAGTTTAAATAATAAAGAACACAAACTTCATAATGCAATTTGTGTATCTAAAAATGGAAGCATGATTTGGCACTTTAATGATACTTGTTTGCTTAAAATGAAAAAATTATCCGATCAAGAAATTGATAATTATTTACAAGAAATAGATTTAAGTATTTTGCAGCAATATGGAGTTTATCAAGTAGAGGGAAAAGGAAAACAATTGTTTTCGAGCATTAAGGGAGATTTAAATTCTATTTTGGGAATGCCCATACAACCAATTGTTCATTATTTTACACACCAGGCAAAATGAAAAAATTTTTTGTAATAGGAAACCCCATTGAGCACTCCAAGTCACCCTTGGTGCATAATTATTGGTTTGCTAAATATAATATTAATTCTGCCTACGATAAAATGCAGACTACGGAAAAAGAATTAAATAAAATTATTGATCAGATAAAATCAGATGACGTTGATGGAATTAATGTTACGGTTCCTTTTAAACAAAGCATTATACCTTATGTTGATGAACTTTCTGATATAGCGAGATCAACTAATTCCGTTAACACAGTCTATAAAAAAGAAGGAAAAATTATAGGAGATAACACGGATGTTTTTGGTTTTAGTCAGTCTTTACAAGACATGATTGGTAAAAAAACGTTAAAATCTGCATGTTTAATTGGGTCGGGCGGAGTTGCTCCATCTATTATTTATGCCCTAAAAAACATGGGTTTGGAGCAGATATATTTAACTAATAGAACTATGGAGAAGGCCAGGGCTTTACAAGAAAAATTTGGTCCAATTATTACCTTGGTTCCGTGGTTAGATTTAGAAAGCAGCATGTCAGTCGATTTACTTATTAACGCCACTAGCCTAGGCTTGCCCGGAAGTTCTAATTTAGACTTATCATTTGATAAACTTAATTCTAGTACGATTGTTTATGATGTTATTTATAATCCACCAGAGACTAGTTTTTTAAAAAAAGCTAAAGAAAAAAATTGTACCACAGCAAATGGTTTAATGATGTTTTTATATCAGGCACAAAAAGCTTTCGAAATATGGACAAAGAAAAAACCAGATATTAGCCAAGAATTAATAAAAAAAATAGAATTATAAAATGATAAAAATTTGTGTCGTTGGATCGATTGGGTCAGGCAAAACTTATATTTCTAAATTACTTGCTGGAACAATGTTTCCAATTTTTAATGCAGATGAAGAAGTCAACAATGTTTATAAACAAAAATCAATTTTCTTAAAGCTGAAAAAAATTTTACCAAAATATATTTCTTCCTTTCCAATTAATAAACAGGAATTAATTCAAGCGATCAGTAGTAATCAAGCTTGTTTAAAAAAAATAATTAAAATTGTTCATCCTGAAGTGAGAAAAAAAATGAAATTATTTTTACAAAAAAATAAAAATAAAAAAGCAGTTATACTAGATATTCCACTTTTATTAGAAAATAAACTCAACGAGCCAGAGGATGTTATTATTTGTATAGAGGCTCAACAAAAAATTTTAGATAAAAAATTACAACAACGTCCTGGTTATAATAAAAAAATGGTTTCCATGTTACGCAAAATACAATTGCCGATAGAAGAAAAAAAATCAAGGGCAGATTTTGTGTTAGTAAATAATTATAATAAAAAAACAATGCAGTTGAGAGTAAAAGAACTTCTTGATAGAATCATCATCAATGATTGAAGTTATATTGGATACAGAAACAACAGGATTATCTTTTAATTCGGATAAAATTATTGAAATTGCCTGCATTGAATTAGACAATCAAATACCTACAAAAAATCAATTTCATGTTTTTGTTAACCCTGAAATGGATATATCGGATGGAGCTTACCAAACGCACGGTATTACAAGAGAATTTTTAAGAGATAAGCCAACTTTTAAAAATGTTGCGAAGGAATTTTTGGCTTTTATCAAGGATTCTAAGCTAGTGATCCATAATGCAGACTTTGACTTAGCTTTTTTAAATAAAGCTCTTCAGGATCTTGATCTCGAACCTATCTCGAAGGAAAGAGTGGTTGATACTTTAATGTTAGCGAGGCAAAAATTTCCAGGATCGCAAGCTAGTTTAGATGCTTTGTGTAAAAGATTTAAGATTGATACGTCTAAACGTGAAAAGCACTCAGCCTTATTGGACTGCCAGTTATTGACAGAAGTTTATATTGAACTTTTAGAAAAAAAAGAACCCCTTTTGGATTTGCAACAAACCCAAGCTACCATAGCAGAAATTAATTCTGCTCATGTAATTAATGAAAATAGAGATAAGTTAATTGTCACTATTTCGGAAGAAGAAAAACAATTACATAAAAGATTTTTAGAAACCCAAGTTCCCAAATCTTTTATGCTGAAGTAGGAAACTGTTGTTTGTATAAAGCTTCAAAATCAACTTCTTTATTAAAATCAAAACCTTTAAATCCTGACTTTTGAAAAAGAAAAGTTACCATTTCTTTCATAAAAGAAAAATTTTCTGTTGGTAAAGTTACCAAAATTAATTTTTTTACTTGATCGGCAGTTAAATCTTTATTGGTAATTTTAAAAATAATTGAAAGACAAATTTCAGCATGAATTTTATTTGTGGCTGAATCTGGTGCTTCTAGTAAAAATTTACAGTTTAGTTCTATGAGGTTATTTTTATAGGGCTGGCTGTTTAAATCTAACTTCGTTGAATACTCATTTAAACCTCTTGCAGCATCCACAAAGCAATCCGGGTTTGGAATTTCAAAAGAAATATCTTTGATATATTTTGCAACTACTTCATAATTTGAATTATTTGTATCTGTCATGTTCTTCTATTTCCTCCGGGTTAATTTCAATTATATTGACGTCCTCTTCTTTTTTGGGAATAAAATTTTTTAAAAACCAATCTCTACTATATGGCACGAGTAATAAAAAACCAAAAAAATCAGTTATAAAACCTGGCAATATTAATAAAAAAGCCGCAATTACCAAACAAAATCCATGTAATATTTCACTTATCGAATTTTTATCAGCTCTTAAATTTTCCAGTACAGATCTAAGAGTGGATAGTCCTTGTTGCTTCACAAAGTACATTCCTAGCACTGCGGTAAAAATTGTTATGCCGATGGTATTGAAAGCTCCAATCACCGAACCTATCTTAATCATTAGATATACTTCAAATAGCGGCAATAAGATTAAAATTAATAGTGTAAATTGCATAATATATGATTTAATATTGTACATAATTATTAATACTGAGATTACAACTATGAGTGAAAACTTTGGCTATATAGACATAATTTTGTTGGCAATGCTGGCAGGTTTTATTTTCTTACGTTTAAGAAATGTCCTTGGAAAAGGAGCTGACAACACCCCAATTAAACATGATTTTTTAAAAAAAGCACAAGAAAATTTTTCATTTGTGCAAGATGTTCAGGAAAAATCAAAAGAACCAACTTTTGACGAGTCAGTATTTAAAAAAGGTGCAGAGCATGCTTATGAAATGATCATTAATGCGTTCGCAAGCGGAGACAAAGCTACTTTAAAAACATTGTTAAATAAAAAATTATATGAAGATTTTTCTTTAATTATTGATGAACGTAATGAAAAAAAATTAAAATCAGAATTAACATTCATCGGTATTAAAAAATTATCCATCGATAAAATTAAAAACGATGGAACAAAGTACAAAGTAACAGCAAGATTTGTTAGTGAAATTATTACTTGCTTAAAAAATGAAAAAGGCGAAGTGATCGAGGGAGATCCTGAAAAAACAAAAGTAACAACTGATGTTTGGAGTTTTGAAAGAGATTTAAAAGATAAAGATTTAACTTGGTATTTAACAGAGCTTTCTAGTGAAGAAACTGGACAAGAAACCAAGCACTAAAATTTCTAAAGAAGATTTAGAAGTTTGGAATAAGTTTCTAAGCCAAACCAATACAGTTGAAGATAAAGATCAAAAATTACATCCAAATAATCCTGGTTCCAGTTCTAATAGTTTTGATTTTAGAATAGATTTGCACGGATATACTATCGATGAGGCATTTCAAAAAATAGATCAATTGATGCATTATGCTGAAGAAAAAAAAATAAAAAAAATTTTAGTCATAACTGGTAAAGGGTTACACTCTAATAAAGATCAAGATCCTTATGCCTCCAAAGATTTGAGCTTATTAAAATATGCAGTTCCCGATTATCTACAAAAAAATTTTTCTAAAAAAATTGTTTCCATTGAACCTAGTCCAATTAAATTAGGAGGAGAGGGCTCTATGATTGTAACGTTAAGAAAATTATAAAATAAATTTAGACAAATCTTTATCTTTAATAATATTACCAAGATTTTTTTCGACAAATTGTTTGTCCACTACAACTTTTTCTCCACTTTTGTCAGGAGCTGTAAAGCTAATATCCTCTAATACCTTTTCAATAATTGTATGAAGTCTTCGAGCACCAATATTTTCTATGGTGGAATTAATATGGGTTGAAATATCTGCTAAACTTTCAATTCCATCATCGGTAAATTGTAGTTCCACATTTTCCGTTTTCATTAAACCAACATACTGCTTGATTAAACTGTTATCAGGTTCTTTTAAAATCTTAATAAAATCTTCTTTGGTTAAAGGCTGTAATTCGACACGAATAGGAAGCCTACCTTGCAATTCAGGCAGTAAATCCGATGGTTTTGCGAGCTGAAAGGCACCCGAGGCTATAAACAAAATATGATCTGTTTTAATAGGTCCGTGCTTTGTATTAACAGTTGTTCCTTCAATTAATGGCAACAAGTCTCTTTGAACACCCTCTCTCGAAACATCTGTTCCTGATCTTTCACTTCTTGCAGAAACTTTATCGATTTCATCTAAAAAAACTATTCCATTATTTTCTACAGAAAATTTTGCTTCTTTTATAATCTGATCTTGATCAATTAATTTGTCCGACTCTTCTTGAATTAAATATTCATAAGATTCTTTTACGGTCATTTTTTTCTTTTTCTTTTTAGCTCCCATCCCCTTACCTAAAATATCTCCAATGCTGATCATGCCTACTCCGCCTTGCATTCCAGGGATTTCAAATGAAGGCATAGAAGGATTGTCTGTAACGGAAACTTCAATTACGGTATTATCTAAGTCACCCGCTCTTAATCTTTTTCTAAAACTTTCTCTAGTTGCAGGAGTGGCGTTTTTTCCCACAAGTGCATCTAACACTCTTTCTTCGGATGCTAATTGAGATTTGGCTTCTACTTCTTTTCTTTTTTTATCTTTAATAAGAGCTATAGCGATTTCTATTAAATCTCTGATAATTTGTTCTACATCTTTTCCGACATATCCCAC